>JAIYEJ010000274.1 GCA_027487055.1 Methylotenera sp.
TACCCGCATGGCCGACGTATCAGCAGAGATAATGGAGCGCAACAACCTTACTGCCGATGATGTGGCGTGGTTGGTGCCCCACCAGGCTAACCTGCGTATTATAGAGGCTACGGCCAACCGTATGGGTGTAGGTATGGATAAGGTAATGTTAAACATTCAACGTTACGGAAATACCACCAATGGCACTATTCCGCTGTGCCTGTGGGAGTGGGAGAGCCAACTTAAAAAAGGTGATAACATAGTACTGGCTGCTTTTGGCGGCGGTTTCACCTGGGGTTCGGTTTATCTTAAGTGGGCGTATTAGGGGCTAGGTTATAGGTGCTAGGGGTTAGTTAATACTTCATTAGAAAATTTTATTATTAGACATTTATAATCTGTAGCAAACTATTGCTCAGTTATCATTTTGCATTCTGCATTGTGAATTATGAATTGGATAGCTACATTTACCTAAACTTAAATAACTATGCGTTTTATCAATCCGGGTTCGTTTGGTGTAGTAATACTTTGTTTCTTACTGCCTTTTTTAAGCATTAAATGCAACGGTGTAAAGCTGGCTACCTTTAGTGGTGTGCAAATGGCTACCGGAGCCGATATTAATGCCGGCGACCAGGGGATGTTCGGTAAGAAAATAATGAACAGCAGCAGCAGCAGCACCGATAAACGCAAAATGCTATCGTACCCTTTGCTCGCCACGCTTGTTATTTTATTGGCTGCGGGCACTACTATATTGGTTTTAACACTTAAGGGCAGGGAAGAGCGTAAAATTCGCAAACTATCGTCTATTTTTCACGGGGTAGTGATATTTGGCCTGCTGGCCGAATTAGCCCGCATGGAATACAGTATAATGAAGGTGAACGAGAAGGCAGAACTGGGGCCTATTACGCTATCGTGGGGGCTGGATATTGGCTTTTACCTGGCATTGCTCATCCCCATAAGTATTATCATTTACAACATAGTAGAATTGCGCAAGCCGGTTGTTATTCCAATAATTGACGAAAACCCACCCCAGCAAAGTGATGAAGGCCAACCGCCTATACTGCAGTCATAATAATTAGCTAATACTACTGATTAATAATTGATTGTTTGCGCTTTTGATGCCAATGGATGATGTAATAGGTAGCTGTAAGCAATGCTGCGTATACTAATAGATTAATGCAACCTACGAAGAAGGGATTGAATATAGTCCACGATGTAGGAAGATAATCGCGGTGAAAGCTGGTCGTTACTATAATAATTGGCTCAATTAGAGAAGGAAAAATAAGTGCCGGTAATATCCACGCTGAATGGCGGATAGGCTTAAACCATAACAAGTTTGGCAACAGTACGCTATTTGCAATCAAATACAAATACGCCCACCAATAGGGGCCGGTAATGCGGTTTACAAATGCATATTGTTCGTACTCAACACCAGCAAACCACGAGAAGAAAAACTCATTAATATAGGCTATGCCATGAATAAGCGCGGAAATTAAAAACAGGTTATTTGCTGCTATAATCCACTTATGCATTTGGCTTTTAAGGTTACCCCTTTTGATAAACCAATACACTACGCATACCAAAGCAATTATGCGGGAACATTCAATAACGCAATTGAATAGTGGGTTGAACAGAATAAAATCCATAGCAATAGTATCAGCTAAGGTATAAAGATGCAGCATTACTACGACAACATAGCCTTAGCCTTTAGCAAGCCTGCTACCAAAGCATCAACCTCAGCTTTAGTGTTGTAAAATGCGAATGAGGCACGCACGGTTCCGGGAATAGAGAAAATGTCCATGATGGGTTGGCAGCAATGGTGGCCTGTGCGAACGGCTATACCCAGTTTATCAAGGATAACGCCCACATCGTACGGGTGGATATCACCAATAAGAAAAGACAGAACACTTACCCTTTCTTTGGCATTGCCTATAAAACGAAGGCCTTCTATTGTGCTAAGCTGTTCAACCGCATATGCTACCAATTCGTGCTCGTAAGCGGCAATGTTGACTATGCCTATGGCGTTGATATAATCTATAGCAGCACCAAGCCCAATAATACCTTCTACGTGCGGTGTACCGGCTTCAAATTTAAAGGGAAGTTCGTTGTAGGTAGTCTTTTCTAACGTTACCTGTTTTATCATGCTGCCACCGCCCTGGTAAGGGGGCATAGCGTTCAGGTATTGCTCTTTACCATATAGCACACCAATACCTGTTGGGCCGAATAATTTGTGGCCCGAAAAGACAAAGAAATCGGCATCCAAATCCTGAACATCAACCGCCATGTGTTGTATGCTTTGGGCGCCATCAATAAGCACGGCAGCGCCTACAGCATGGGCTTTGGCTATAATCTCTTTAACGGGGTTAACCGTACCTAACGTATTAGAAACATGCACCACGGTTACCAGTTTGGTACGCTCGTTTAGCAGTTTATCGTATTCTTCTAAAATCAACTCACCATTGGCATTGATTGGAATAACGCGGAGTATAGCCCCACGCCCTTCGCATAGCATTTGCCAGGGCACAATGTTGCTATGGTGTTCCATAGCGGTGATGATGATTTCATCGCCCGCGTTAACAAAAGCTTTACCAAAACTATGGGCAACAATATTTATAGACTCTGTAGTGCCACGGGTAAAAATAACCTCCTGTGTTTTTTCGGCATTGATAAAGGCACGGACACCCTCGCGAGCAGCCTCGTGCGCATCGGTAGCCTTTTGGCTAAGGTAATGCACCCCACGGTGGACGTTGGAATTGTAACCCTTGTAATAATTGACCATGGAATTGATAACTGCCAGCGGCTTTTGGGCCGTTGCGCCATTATCAAGGTATACCAACGGCCTGCCATGTACCGTAGTTTGCAGGATAGGAAAATCTTCGCGTATTTTCTCTACGTTGAATGCTACCAGTGCTATGTTGGTGTTGGTTGTCATTTTTAAAATTTGGAGAGCAGTAAAAAAACCTCTCCACGCTCCTCGCTAATCTCTCCTCTAATAATTAATAAAACGTTGCGAGATGATGCTATCTACATACTCACGCAATGGTGCAATTTCTATATGGTTGATGATGTCGTTAGCAAAGGCATACATAAGCAAAGCCTTGGCATTGGTTTCGTCGATACCGCGAGAGCGCAGATAAAACAACGCATCGGTATCTAACGAGCCGGTTGATGAGCCGTGCGAACACTTAACATCATCAGCATAAATCTCTAGTTGCGGCTTGGTATTTACCGTTGCCGTATCTGTCAATAATATGTTTTTGTTGCTTTGGTAGGCATTGGTTTTTTGGGCGTCTTTACGCACAAACACCTTACCGTTGAATATAGCAGTACCTTCATCGTCAACTATGCCTTTATACAACTCATTGCTGGTGCAATTAGGCACACGGTGGTCTACCAGCGTATGGTTATCTACCAACTGCTTGCCAACGGGCAAATACAAGCCGTAAAGCTCGGCGTGGCCGGTAGCACCGTTTAATGATATATTCAGGTTGTTGCGCACCCAGCCACCACTTAGGGTAATGTTATTGGTAATGTAGTTGGCGTTGGCCTCTACAAACACCTCCGACGTTAGCACCTGGGCGGCATTGGTATTACAGTTTTGAATGCGGTAATGTTTTAGGTTGGCGTTGTGCCCAACATATATCTCTGAAACAGTATTGCTAAGGGTGGTGTTCTCCCCTTCTATTGATGCAAAGAATGATACCAGCTCTGCCTGCGCAAAACGCTCTACCACAATAAGATTACGGCTTTGCAGCAAGGTATTGTTTTTAGCTTTGCCAATATTCAACACCCAGATAGGCTTAGCAGCAACGGTTTTAGCAGCTACATGTATGTACACGCCGTGGTGTGCAAAGGCCATGTTTAAGGCTGAAAAACCATCTGTTTCACCAGTGGTGTAGTTGGTAAAATGCTTTTCTACCGTAACGGGGTATTTCTCAAA
>JAIYEJ010000125.1 GCA_027487055.1 Methylotenera sp.
TCGCTCACTGTTGTAAATAGTTCATTTGCGGATGAACCAGTAGAAGTTATGCCAGAAGTGCCTATGTGGAAAAAACCTGAAACAATTGAATATGGCAAAGATGCACTTCGCTTTATTGTGGGCTTAGTTGTTTTGCTCTTGATTTACAAAAAAGCGCTTAAACCTATTTTAAATAAACTCATGACACCCACACCAAAAATGCTAGAGCCACCTCCTAGCCAAGAAGCAATTGCAAACATGAGCAATGATCAAGCGGCAATCGTTGTATCGGCGTCTGAGAAAAACTTAGGTGCTGCAAGACAATTAGCAAAAGATAACCCTCGTATGGTAGCCAATGTGGTTTCTACTTGGACAAATGGATAGTTAACGAAGAGCAGGAATTATGAGTGACGATGGCGTAATGCGTAGTGCAATTTTAATGCTAGCTTTGGGCGAGGATGAAGCGGCCGAAGTAATGAAATTTCTGAGTCCAAAAGAAGTGCAAAAGCTTGGCGCCGCAATGGCTACGATGAAATCTGTCGCAAATGAACAGGTTGAAACGGTAGTTTCAGAGTTTTTAACTGAGGCTGAACAAAACAGTGGTTTTGGTTTAGATTCTGACGAGTATATACGCTCTGTACTTATCAAGGCGCTAGGAGAGGACAAAGCGTCTAATTTATTAAATCGAATTTTACAAACAAAAGATGCCAGCGGCATTGAAAGCTTGAAATGGATGGATGCGCCAACGGTGGCTGAATTTATCAAAAATGAACACCCTCAAATTATTGCCACAATCCTTGTGCATCTTGATCCTGATCAGGCATCAGCAGTGATTGGTCAGTTTACAGATCGTTTACGTCAAGATGTGATGCTGCGTATCGCTACCTTAGATGGCGTTAAACCAATTGCGCTACGTGAACTAAATGATGTGATGACTAAGTTATTGACAGGTAACGATAATATTAAGAAACAAACAATGGGTGGTTTGAAAGTGGCTGCAGAAATTATGAACTTTATGAGTGGTGAAAATGAAGCCAGTGTGATGGAAGGTTTAAAAAGTTACGACGAAGAAATGGCTCAAAAAATCATGGACCAAATGTTTGTATTCGACAACATTATGGATCTAGATGATAAGGGCATACAGGTCATGCTAAAAGAAGTGCAATCAGAAATGTTAATTGTTGCACTTAAAGGCACTACCCAAGAAATGAAAGACAAAATATTTAAAAACATGTCTTCTCGTGCGGCAGAAATGATGAAAGAAGATTTGGAATCGAAAGGACCAGTCAAACTTTCAGAAGTTGAAGCGCAGCAAAAAGCGATATTACAAATTGTGCGCAGGCTTGCTGACGAAGGTCAGATTATGCTCGCAGGCAAGGGTGACGATGACCAGTATGTATAAAAATTTCAAAGAGTTAAGAGGTAACAATAATGCGTAACTTTGCCAGTAACGATTCTCACAAACCAAAAGATCAGCAAACTGCTTATGAACGTTGGGAAATGTCTCAATTTAATGAAACAGATTCAAGTATAGGTTCAGCAAAAGCTAAGCAAAAAAACGGGCTTGCAGATTCAAAAGAAGTTTCAAAGATTTTTGAAGAGGTACGCCAAGAAGCCTACAATAAAGGAATTCAAGAAGGTTTTGCTGTAGGAATGGCAAAAGCAAGACAACAAGCGATTGTAGAAAAAGAGCATTTCGTTAAGTTAACGCAAAGTTTTAATGAAGCATTAGAGTTGGCAGATGAGCAGATTGCTGATGATGTATTGTCGCTTGCTCTAGATATTGCTAAATCCATGCTCAAAACCAAGTTAAACATAGACCCTACGGCTGTTTTACCTGTAGTAGTAGATGCAATTCACTACCTACCATATGTACAAAAGCCTGCCAGAATATTAGTGCATCACGATGATGCACAGATTATCCGTGAGTATTTAGGGGATGAAATTGCAAGTCAGCAATGGCAAATTCTAGAAGACAGCAATATAGAACGCGGTGGCTGTTTAGTAGAAACTGGAGCTAATCAAATTGATGCTAGTAATGAAGTGCGTTGGAAAAGAATCAGTGATGCACTAGCGCAAAATAACAATTGGCTATTGCCATGAGTTTGCCCAACTTCCAATCTAAAAACATACACCAAGCGCGTTGGCATGACCATGTTCGTGATTGCAAAGAAATACTAAGGATTGTTGAGCCTGTTGAAATTGCAGGACGAATTACAAAATTAACTGGTTTAGTGATGGTAGCGGTTGGTATTAAGCTACCTATAGGTGCTGCTTGTTATGTACCTTTAACTGAAGGCCGCCGTGTAGAAGCTGAAGTTGTCGGATTTGATGGTGAAAGCTTGCTATTGATGCCTCAAAGTAGCGTAGATGGTGTAATTCCTGGTGCAAAAGTATTTGCACTTGAGGTTGCAGAAGCGCTTCCAAAACCACATCACAGTCGGCCACCCAGAAGGAGGGGCACTGATATCACAAGACATTTGCCAGTAGGAAATGAATTGCTTGGCCGTGTGGTAGATGGAGCAGGAAACCCGCTTGATGAACTAGGTAAGATTGAGTCTTCAGAAAAAGCACCATTAAACGCTAGACCAATGAACCCGCTGATGCGTGCACCGATTGAAGAGATATTAGATGTGGGTGTTCGCGCTATTAACAGCATGCTGACAGTGGGAAGAGGCCAGCGTATGGGATTATTCGCAGGATCAGGTGTAGGTAAAAGTGTGTTACTAGGCATGATGGCGCGCTACACCACGGCCGATGTCATCGTAGTTGGGTTAATAGGTGAAAGAGGGCGTGAGGTAAAAGAGTTTATTGAGCAAATACTTGGCCCTGTTGGATTAGCCCGCTCTGTAGTTGTTGCAGCGCCTGCAGATGCGCCTGCATTAATGCGTCTTCAGGGTGCGAATTACGCAACTGCTATTGCAGAAAATTTTCGAAATCAAGGCAAAAATGTACTCTTGATTATGGACTCTTTAACGCGTTTTGCTATGGCACAACGGGAAATTGCGCTTGCAATTGGAGAGCCGCCAGCGACTAAAGGTTATCCACCGTCGGTGTTTGCAAAGTTACCAGCGTTAGTTGAGCGCGTAGGAAATGGCAAGCCTGGTGAAGGATCTATTACCGCATTCTATACCGTGCTAACAGAGGGTGACGACCAGCAAGACCCAATAGCCGATGCCGCAAGAGCAATTTTAGATGGTCATATCGTGTTAAGTCGTAGTCTTGCCGAAAGTGGACATTATCCAGCAATTGATGTGGAACAATCGATTAGTCGCGCGATGCATAACATCACAAGCCATGATCATCAAAAACTTGCACGCAAGTTAAAGCAGTTAAATTCTAGGTATATGCGTAGCGTAGACCTCATTAATGTAGGGGCATATGAGGCTGGTAGCGATGCAGTTCTTGATTTAGCAATTTCTAAGCATGACGCAATAGAGGCTTTTTTACAGCAAGATATTTCTGAGCGAGCTGATGTTAGCGAGAGTATTCAATATCTTGCGCATTTGTTAGATGAACAAAAACTAAACTAGTCAATTTTTTAAAGGTAATCATTTATGCGTTCTAGTGGAGTAGTAAAAGCTTTGAAGGAAATCGCTGCAAAAGAAGTCGATTTGGCTGCAGAAGCGCTAACAAAGGCAATAAAAATGGTTGAAGAGGCAGAAGGTAAATACAACATGTTATGTCAATACCGAGAAGATTATCTGAATAATCAAAATACTTTGATGGAATCTGGTATGGGTGCAGAAGTGTACAGAAATTTTCAGAATTTTTTTAATAAGTTAGATAGTGCAGTCAATGCGCAAGCAGAGGCGCTTGAGTTTGCAAAAAGACATGCAAGAAAGCAGCGCGATATTTGGCAAGAATCACAACGTAAAAAGCTTTCTTACGATGTATTGGCAAAACGTTCAGATAACCGTGAGCAAAAAGTACAACTGAAAAAAGATCAAAACATGATGGATGAGTTTGCAATGCGTGTGAGCAGAGTAAGGCACACTTAAATTTGTCATTCTAGAACTTGCAATTCTAGCAGCTTACAAAATTAATTTTAGGAGTAAAAACTATGCAAAACTTAACACTACCAACATCGCAAATTTTAGCGCTTGGAAATACGTTAAATTCGATGGATGCGATTAAAAATAGCGCTAACTCAAAGCAATCAAGTGTTGAATCAAATACCTCTTTTGAGATGATGCTTAAAAATCAAGTTAAAGTAAACAAAGAGGCGATGCAAGACAAAACCATGCAGCAAAAAGTGACCCAAAAAAGTAACAACCAAAACACTGTAATAAATCAAAAAAAACCACAAGTGAAAGCTGAGCAAAATAATAATAAAGATGTCACAAATAGCCAAAGTGACGATGAACAATTAGATTCAACTAA
>JAIYEJ010000151.1 GCA_027487055.1 Methylotenera sp.
ATCGTATTGAACTCTTTGGCCACACCACCCGCTTTTTCAATCTCGCGTGCAACTAACTGACCAAGGTTTTGCAAGTGCACATGACCCGGTACAAATTGTGTAAATGAATTTGAGATGGCAATGATAGGCTTATCAAAATCGCCATCTTTCATCCCTGTAGCACGCCATAATGCACGTGCACCCGCCATATTGCGGCCGTGCGTAGTAGTTCTTGAACGATAAACTGGCATAGTAGTAACCTTAATGCAATTAGGATTGTCTAAATTTAAACCTTATAATGCGTATTTTACCGCATTCTTAAGTTTAAATTATGTTTAATGAGCCAATAATTCATCCACAATTCGACCCGATTGCATTACACATCACTGAGGGTTTCGGCATTCATTGGTATGGGCTTATGTATTTAATTGGATTTTTAGCTTTTTTGGCATTGGGTCGCAAACAAATTAAAACCAAACCATGGTTTGGTTGGTCGCTTGAAATGCTAGATGACGCTTTGTTTTATGGTGCGCTTGGGGTGATTCTTGGTGGAAGAATCGGATACGTGTTGTTTTACCAACTTGGCGGTTTTTTGCAACAACCTCTGGATATTTTAAAAATATGGCAAGGCGGCATGAGTTTTCATGGTGGCTTTTTAGGCGTGCTCATCGCGATGTATTTTTTTAATAAAAAACACAAACAACCTTGGTTAAAAATCATGGATTTTGTCGCGCCTCTTGTCCCGATTGGCTTGGGTGCTGGGCGTATGGGCAATTTCATAAACGGTGAATTATGGGGGCGCGCTACAAACTCAAACTTTGGGATGATTTTTCCGCAGATTGATAATATAGTCCGCCACCCGTCACAGTTATATGAGTTTGCGTTAGAGGGCATCGTTTTATTTTCTATATTATGGTGGTTTTCTCGCAAAGAACGGGCAATTGGCGCCATTTCAGCATTATTTTTACTAGGATATGGCTGCTTTAGGTTTTTAGTAGAATTCACCCGCCAACCAGATGAAAACTTAGGCTTATTGCAGCTAGATTTAAGCATGGGGCAGTGGTTAAGTTTACCCATGGTACTTGTTGGCATTTGGATGTGGATTTCTGCAAATAAAGAAAAATTTAGCTAACTCGCATATTTAGGCTCAGTCGAAAATCCAACACCATGATGAATTTATCATCACTAATATTTAGCTTCTAAACTTTACTCTCATTCCAATAAAATATTTTTTGTTTAATTTCAATTAGTTATTACTTTAATATCGCACTTCTTCCAAGCGATAAATTTGGCACACGGATTGCATATAGATTTATACAGTCAATCCACACAGATAACTTGGAAAGAATTATGATGAAAAACCTAATAAAAAGAATGTTTAAAACAGAAACAAAATTTAACTATATTCTTGCGGAATATCAACCTGGTCAGCAAGTTGTGCCGCCAAGAGAGTTGCCTTTCACTGAAGCTAGCTATCTTGATGAGGAAGATAAAGATGATATGCAGATTGACCGACTATATCAAAACAATTGATATCAATAGCCTAAAGCGCTATTAAGCTATCTGTGAATTTTATTGTGCCTTCTTGATTGATGTCGAGTGACGTCATCAGTGCGAAGTTTTAGATGTTTTGTAATTTGACCATGGGTGCGCTCACGCCATAGCTTAAAAGCACTTAATTTTAATTGGCTGCGCATCAATTTAATAACCCCATCTTGATTTAAACCAAACTGAAGTTCTATGGCCTCAAACGGGGTTCTATCTTCCCAAGCCATTTCTATCACTCGAGAAATATCTGATTCATTTAGCAACAACGTTTAATGCCCTCCCATTTGCTCTCTTGCCAATATTTAAAGAACTCTTTACGTGATAAAACTGCTGGTGCATCTACAGATGCAGCATGAAAGTCCGCGTGATGTTTTAAATATTGCTCATAGGCATCATCTCCTGAAAGGCGTCTCAGAATATGCCAAGCATGCTTGATTCTTTGCATGAGTTTCATTAACTGCATGATTTTAATGCTCAAAATAAATAATTAACTTAATCTAGTTGCTGAATAAGCAACTTCAGATAACGGCAATACAGGCTTTTTAAGACAATTCCTAACGCAAACGTTCAACATATCGGCAATCACCAACCAAAGTACCAACACAAAAAACAGGGTTAAATACGCGTCTAAATGCTGATTGAATATTAATTGCGGCGCAACAGCTGCTTTATCTGCTGGCAATACCCCTGCCCCTAATTTAGTACTTAAGTCATTTGCTGCCGCAAAAAATCCAACACGAACATCATCACTCATGATTTTTTCATATGCAGCCGTACTGGTAATGATTACTAGCCAAAAAAGTGGCAATCCAGTAACCCAAGCATATTTCAATTTACCTGATTTCACTAAAATAGCCGTTGCTACACATAATGCTATAGCCGCAAGCATTTGATTGGCGATGCCAAATAATGGCCACAGAATATTCACCCCGCCGTTTGGATCAATTACACCAATATATAAAAAATAGCCCCAACCTGCAACAACGATTGCACTGGTTAAAATGACAGAAGGCGTATAAGAAGTTTCGCCTAATTTTTTATTAAAATTACCTAACATATCTTGCAACATAAAACGTCCCACGCGCGTACCTGCATCTAAGGTGGTTAAAATAAAAATTGCCTCAAACATAATCGCAAAGTGATACCACAATGCAAGTAAGTGCTTACCAAATGCGCTACCAAAAATGCTCGCCATGCCTACCGCCAAGCTAGGCGCACCACCTGTGCGTGCAAACAAGGTACTCTCACCCATGTCTTTGGCGAGTTGGTTCATTTGCTCAACCGTTACCGCAAAACCCCAACTATTAATTTTTGCGACCGCATCAATCGCCTCTTTACCAACCACACCTGCTGGGCTGTTAATGGCAAAAAACACCCCAGGCTCTAGCACTGTGGCAGCAATCATTGCCATAATCGCCACAAATGACTCTAACAACATTGCCCCGTAGCCTATCATGCGAATATCGCGTTCATTGGCTAGTAGCTTAGGCGTTGTGCCTGATGAAATCAGCGCATGAAAGCCAGAAATTGCCCCACATGCAATGGTGATAAACACAAACGGGAATAACTTGCCGCCAAAAATTGGGCCTGTACCATCGACAAACTGGGTGACGGCTGGCATATGAATTTCTGGCCTTAAAATAATAATTGCCACGGCTAGCAACATAATCGTGCCCAGTTTCATGTAAGTGCTCAAATAATCACGTGGCGCGAGTAGTAACCAAACGGGCAATACTGCTGCGGCAAAACCATACACAATAATGGCGTATGCTAGCGGCAAACCGTCGTGATCAAAAAGCACACGTAATGTTTGACTATGGTCTATCCAGCCACCCGCAAATACCGACAACAACAATAAGGCAACGCCAATCGCAGAAGATTCTAACACCCGACCAGGGCGGATATTACGCATATAAATGCCGATGAACATTGCAATTGGAATTGTTGCAGCGACAGTTGATGTCGCCCAAGGGCTATGCTTCATCGCATTGACCACTACCAAACCCAACACCGCGATTAGAATAATCATGATTAAAAAAGTGCCAATCAAGGCTGCCGTGCCGCCAATGACGCCTATTTCATCGCGCGCCATTTGACCTAAGCTACGGCCATCGCGACGAGTAGAAAAAAACAAAGTCACCATATCTTGCACCGCACCACCGAGCACGGCGCCTATTAGTATCCAAAGCGTACCGGGCAAATAACCAAATTGCGCAGCCAAAGTAGGCCCAACTAGTGGGCCGGGGCCTGCGATTGCCGCAAAATGATGTCCAAATACAACCCATTTATTGGTAGGCATGTAATCACGACCGTTATCTAATCGTTCAGCGGGGGTTGCACGTGTTTCATCCACCATTAAAACTTTTGCAGCTATCCAGGCTGCGTAAAAGCGATAAGCAAGCGCGTAGATACACACTGCAGCAGTAATCAGCCAAAGTGCGTTTATGCTTTCGCCACGGTTTAGCGCGATAGAGCTGAGTGCAAAAAGGCCAAGCAAACCAACTGCCAACCACGTGATAAATTGCAGATTTTTATTCATGTCGTTATTTTAAGAATAGTTTGCATTAGTATAAATCACTATGACACTTAAAGCATATGTGAACTTGCAGGCGAATACCACCTCAATACTTGATACTAAATAAAAAAATGCTTAGCAGTGCTACACTTTAACATTCAAAGTTTAATGATAAAACCAGATGCATCCACCAGAAGATTCACCGACGCTACCAACCGCATTAAAACTGTCATCTTTATCCAGTTTATGGCCATTTTTAAAGCCATATCGAGCTAAGGTTTTGTTAGCTTTTGTACTATTAACTCTCGGTTCAGCCACATTATTGTTGGTGCCGCTGGCTTTTCGCGATTTAATCGATTTTGGATTTGTGGCTAATCCAAGTTCTGACCCCGCCAAAACACACACGGGCTTGCTAGGGAATTTAAGCTTAAATGGGCATTTTTTGGTGATGATGGCGCTGGCGACTTTTTGGGCGCTGATGATTGCTTGGCGTTATTACAGCGTTTCGTGGGTGGGAGAGCGCGTAACAGCCGACCTGCGTAGCGCCGTTTATGCGCGAATAATGACGCAAAGCCCACAGTTTTTTGAAACTACGCAAACAGGCGAAGTGTTATCGCGCCTCACAGGCGATACCACACTTATCCAAACGGTGGTCGGCAGCTCAATATCTATGGGCTTACGCAGCCTGTTTCAGTTTGTCGGTGGCATGATTATGCTGGCGGTGACAAATTTTTACTTGTTTTCGCTGAATATTGGCTTGATGTTGCTCTTGATTTTGCCAATTATTTTGATTGGCCGTAAAGTCAAAAAATTATCGCGCGAATCGCAAGACCGCATTGCCGATAGCTCTGCCATGGCGGGCGAGATTCTAAACGCTATGCCGACCGTACAATCATATACGCAAGAGCATGCGGAAATTTCACGCTTTTCAAAATCAGCCGACTTAAGTTTTAGCACTGCGCTAAAACGCGTAAAAGTACGCGCTGGTTTAACCATGTTGATGGTAACGGCGGTTCTTGGCACGATTATTTTTGTGTTATGGATAGGTGCGCGACAAGTTTCGGCTGGCACGATGACTGGTGGAGAGCTCGCATCTTTTGTGCTGTACGCCTTGATGGTGGCGGGCGCGGTGGGTACTATGGCCGAAGTGTGGGGTGATATTATGCGCGCAGCGGGCGCAACTGAACGATTATTAGAACTGCTTCACGCGGATGCGGCGATTAAAGAACCTGCAAAAGCACAAACACTTTTCAATTCAAAACAAGCAAACCCAAAAAAAGCAGCTATTTCGTTTAAAAACGTGGTGTTTCATTACCCGTCGCGCCCACAAATCGCGGCGCTGAATGACGTTTCACTTGAGATTGCCGCAGGTGAAACTATTGCTCTGGTTGGGCCAAGCGGTGCTGGTAAAACCACGCTGTTTCAATGTTTATTGCGATTTTACGATGCGCAATCGGGCGAAATTTTAATCAACAACCAACCTATTGATACGCTCAGCTTAAAAAGCTTACGTGACAGCATCGGAATAGTCCCGCAAGATGCGGTAATTTTTTCAGCAAATGCGCTAGAAAATATCCGTTATGGCAAACCAACAGCCTCCGATGACGAAGTAATTGTCGCCGCAAAAGCGGCACAAGTGGATGAATTTATTCATAAATTACCTCAAAGCTACCAAACTTTTCTTGGTGAGCGCGGCACACGATTATCTGGCGGCCAACGTCAACGCATTGCGATTGCGCGGGCAATTTTAAAAGACGCGCCTATTTTATTGTTGGACGAAGCGACCAGCGCGTTAGATGCCGAAAGCGAAATTTTAGTGCAACAAGGTTTGGAAGCTGCCATGCATGGCCGTACAACGCTAATGATTGCACATAGATTAAGCACGGTGCAAAAAGCCAATAGAATTGTTGTGCTTGAAAATGGTAAAATTGTAGAAATTGGCAGCGCGGCCGAGCTCAAACAGCAAGGCGGCTTGTATGCGCGGCTGGCAACATTACAATTAACTTAAGCTACTGACTTAACAATAAATTTCTTAATACTTAACTCATGTCCTCTAAAATTGGCCGAAATGACCCTTGCCCATGTGGCAGCGGCAAAAAATTTAAGCAATGTTGCGAGGCAGCTGGTGCTGCGCCTATACAATCACCGACTAATAATTTTAGCCCGCAGCAAGCGCTGCAAATCGCAATGTCGCAGCATCAATCAGGTAATTTAGCGCAGGCAGAAATCTTGTATAGACAAGTATTGCAAAGCAACGCCAATCAACCAGATGCGCTACATTTATTGGGATTAATCGCTAAGCAAAAAGGCGACCTAAAGACTGCCGCGCATCTCATGCGCAAAGCCTTAAATTTCAATCCAAATTATGTGGAAGCATTTGTTAACCTAGGCGCCACGCTGCAAGAGCAAGCACAATTTGATGACGCGGCCGATTGCTACCGCAAAGCGCTGGCGCTACGCCCAAACTTCGCAGAGGTGCATAGCAACTTGGGCGTGGTACTTAAAGCGCAAGACAATTTGTGCGAGGCAGCTAACAGTTTTGTGAACGCACTTGCGATTAGGCCAGATTTTTCTGAGGCGTTTGCAAACTTAGACGCACTACTAAAAGAAATGGCTACGCCAGATGAGGCGCTTATTTACTACCGTAAAGTACTAGTTATTTCACCTGAAAATATTGCTGCTCAGCAAGGTGCTTACTTAGCTTTAAGCCGTACTGTACCAGAGTGGCACGTGCCCATGATGAACGAACAAACTCGCAACCAAGCTTACTATGATGGATTGAAAGCCGTTGTAACGCCAAATGATAGCGTGTTTGAAATAGGCACAGGCTCTGGCTTACTTGCAATGATGGCAGCAAAACTTGGCGCTGAAAAAGTCATCACTTGCGAAACAGTGCCACTGATTGCAGAAACTGCTAAACAAATTATCAAAGATAATAAACTTGAAGCCCGCATTCAGGTGCTTGCCAAAAAGTCGACTGAAATTGAAATCGGTGATGACATAAACAAACAAGCCGACATTCTGGTATCTGAAATATTTTCTAGTGAACTTCTGGGCGAACACGTATTGCCTAGCCTAGAGGATGCCAAGCGGCGCCTTCTCAAACCGCATGGCAAGGTTATCCCAGCTGTTGGCAGCATTATGATTGGCTTGTTTACAGGTGACGATATTAGACGCAATTTAATTGTCGAAGATTCGTTCGGCTTTAACTTGCAGGGTTTTAATTCAGTAGTTTCAAAAAAGCGCATGATTGCCCGCAACGACCTGAATATTGAACTTTTAAGCGATGGCGTTGAGGCATTCGGCTTTGATTTTGAAGGGGATGACTATTTTCCTGCCCAAAGTAAAAGCATACAAATTACAATAAAAACTTCAGGACTTTGTTATGGGATTGTGCAATGGATGCGACTAGACATGAGTGGCAACAAAAATGTGATGTTTGAAAATCACCCATCACAAACCAGCAAAGTATCAAACTGGCAGCAATGCGCTTATTTATTTGATGCGCCTATAACGGTAAAAGCTGGGCAAAAGGTGATAATAAATGCTGCGCACAACCGCGCTGTACCTTGGTTCTGGCTTGATAGGGTTTTGGCTTAATCAGGACAAACACTTAAATGGGTATTCACCACTTTATTTTACCCAACCAATTTCTCTTGCAGTTTTTGGACCAATTAAAGTTTGATTTAAGCTCTTTGGTATCTCCGCTTGTGACTCATTAATGGGTACTCGTCCACCCATCAGTTCGGCAAAATCTTGTGGGTAGTTTGGCGATTTGTCAGGCTCGGCAAAACCATCAGGATACAGCGGCAAATTGGTTTCTAAATTATATTTGTCGGTTGCAGTTAGTGTGTGCAAAAGCTCATGCGCCAAAATCACTAAATTTTGTTTGGAATAGCTTCTATCTCCAAATAAATTTACGCGACCAATGCGGCCTTTATTTAACGCGGTAGAATGCGATAATGCCTTGGTTGTTGCTGGGTCGTGATACAACAAATACAAGCGTATATCTGGTTTTACGTTTACTTTTGGGCTGTTGTTCCATGCAAACCAACGAAACTTCAAACTCCAAACAATCGTATTAAATATGCTACCGTCCATTGGTGGTGCTGGCGGTACTTCTGTGACGACATCGCCTAATTGAATTTCAACTGGGCGGCGCATACCTAATTTATATCGGGCGCTTTCTTCTGCAAAGTATTCTGCCATAGTCTCAAAATCATCGCGCGTGAGTGTTTTAATGTAAGCGCCCACTTCGGCACTACCATCGGCATTTACAGGATACACCACCGCATAAAAATTATCATTCCAATCTAAATCAGCTTTATCTAAAAAAGTTTGTTGAACCGCCAGTGCTAAGATCATAAGCAGAATAAAA
>JAIYEJ010000002.1 GCA_027487055.1 Methylotenera sp.
ATTGGTTGCTCAAATATGCATTTGAGCAACGCGCCAGTGATATTCACCTTGAGCCGCGTCGTAACATGGGCACCATGCGATTTAGAATTGATGGCGTGTTGCACCAAGTATATCAATTGCCATCTAACATCATGAACGCCATAACTAGCCGTATTAAGCTGCTTGGACGCATGGACATGGTGGAAAAACGTCGCCCGCAAGATGGTCGCATTAAAACCTTAGCTGCTGACGGCACAGAAATTGAATTACGTTTATCGACCATGCCAACCGCCTTCGGCGAAAAATTAGTCATGCGGATTTTTACACCCGATGTCATTGTTCAAGATTTTATCCAGCTTGGATTTTCTCAAAAACAATCCGCTTTATGGGCTCAATGGACTAAAGCCCCTAACGGGATTATTTTAGTCACAGGGCCGACGGGTTCTGGCAAAACAACCACTTTGTATTCAACCTTAAAGCAAATCGCTACTCCTGAAGTCAATGTGAGTACGGTAGAAGACCCCATCGAAATGGTAGAGCCTGCATTTAATCAAATGCAAGTACAAACCAATATTGGCCTCACGTTCGCAGATGGCATCCGCACACTAATGCGGCAAGATCCAGATATTATTATGGTGGGCGAGATTCGTGATATCGAAACCGCTGACATGGCCATTCAAGCGGCGTTAACGGGCCATTTGGTCTTGTCTACTTTGCATACCAACGATGCGCCTTCTGCTGTAACTCGCTTACTGGATTTGGGCGTACCGTCCTATTTAATTCACTCGACAGTGTTAGGCATTATGGCGCAGCGTTTGGTGCGTATTCTTTGCCCACTATGCAAAGCACCACACGATATTACTGATGCAGAATGGGCATCCATTACGCATCCATTTAAAGCGCCAAAACCCAAGACGGTGATGAAAGCGGTTGGTTGCCTTGAATGTCGTAAAACAGGTTTCCGTGGCCGTAGCGGAATTTACGAAATGCTCACCATCACGCCTAAATTACGCAAACTGATTACGCCGCATACCGATTTAGCGCAACTTAAAATGCTTGCGTATCAAGAAGGCATGCAACCCTTAATGCTCAATGGTGCCGAAAAAGTCGCTGCGGGCTTAACCACGATTGAAGAATTGCTCAAAGTTGCACCGCCGCTTGACCAGTAAGACAATTCATTAATAAAAACCTGTTAATTTCGAGTCTTTTTTAACTCAACATCAACATCCCTACCCTGCAACCCGCATAGATACTTGGTTTCATGCATGAATAATCATCTTTAGCTGGTATATTCTGCGGGGACAAGCCTTGCGCTTGCAGAACATCTAAATTACAAATGATAATGATTCTTATTTAATATATCAATACAATGGCCTGCTTAATTCTTTTGCATAAATAAATTATTTTGCACTTCTTAAACTTGACCAAATGCTACTAAACCGTTAATGTTGAGGGTTCAATAATTTAATCATTCAATTCAAGGTTTTATGGCAACACCCGCAAAAAACGCGAAGGTTAACCCTGTTAGCGCGCAAACTCAATCTGAGAGCATAAGCGATTCGCACAAAAAAACTACGCACGATATCAGTGGTGCGGAAATTGTTATTCGCTGCTTAAACGCCGAAAAAGTCAAATTTGTATTTGGCTATCCTGGCGGCGCTGTGCTGCATATTTATGATGAAATATATAAGCAAAACGGCTTTAAGCATATATTGGTACGTCACGAACAAGCTGCAGTGCATGCCGCCGATGCTTTTAGCCGCTCAACAGGTGAAGTAGGCGTTGCGCTTGTGACTAGTGGCCCTGGCGCAACCAATGCGATTACAGGCATTGCCACTGCATTTATGGACTCTGTGCCATTGGTTGTAATTAGCGGCCAAGTACCCGTGCCAGCCATTGGCTTGGATGCTTTTCAAGAAGTAGACATGGTGGGCATTACCCGTCCATGTGTTAAGCACAACTTTTTAGTTAAGGATGTGCGCGATATTGCAGCAACCATAAAAAAAGCTTTTTACATTGCTGCTACAGGTCGCCCAGGCCCCGTTGTGGTCGATATCCCTAAAGATATCACTGCACATAAAACAGCATTCCATTACCCTGAGTCAGTGGAAATGCGTTCATACAACCCAGTTTTAAAAGGTCACAGCGGGCAGATTAAAAAAGCAATTAAATTATTACTTGAAGCCAAACGCCCAATGATTTATACAGGTGGTGGCTTAGTATTGGGTGATGGCGCTGCAGAATTAGTAAAACTAGCACAAACGCTCAATTACCCAGTCACCAACACGCTCATGGGTTTGGGTGGTTACCCTGCGACAGACAAACAGTTTGTTGGCATGTTAGGCATGCATGGTACTTATGAAGCGAATATGGCGATGCAAAATTGCGATGTCCTCATCGCAGTTGGCGCACGTTTTGATGACCGTGTTATTGGCAACCCTAAACATTTTTTAGGACAAAAACGCACAATCATTCATATTGATGTTGACCCATCAAGCATCTCAAAACGCGTTAAAGTGGATGTGCCGATTGTGGGTCATGTGCAATCTGTTTTAGCTGACATGAACACACTTTTAGATTTAGAAATCAATCAAGCTGATAGACCAATTAAAAATGATATCAGCGATTGGTGGTCACAAATTAACGAATGGCGCAGTGTGCATGGCGGTCGTTATGAAATGTCTGATACTGTAATTAAGCCGCAATATGTAATAGAGAAACTGTGTGAAGTGACTAAAGGCGAGGCTTACGTGACATCTGACGTTGGTCAACACCAAATGTGGGCTGCGCAATATTACAAATTTGATAAACCACGTCGCTGGATTAACTCTGGCGGTTTAGGCACTATGGGCGTAGGTTTGCCTTATGCGATGGGTTGCCAATTTGCCGATAAAGACGCGCAAGTGGCTTGTGTAACTGGAGAAGGCAGTATTCAAATGAATATTCAAGAGCTTTCAACCTGTGCCCAATATAGCTTACCGATTAAAGTGATTTTATTAAACAATCGCTACTTAGGCATGGTGCGGCAGTGGCAAGAGTTCTTTTACCAAAATCGCTATGCAGAATCGTACATGGATAGCCTACCAGATTTTGTAAAACTAGCAGAATCCTATGGTCATGTTGGCATGCAAATCACGAAACCAGGTGATGTAGAAGGCGCCTTAGTTGAAGCTTTTGCTAAAAAAGACAGATTTGTATTTATGGACTTTATTACAGACCAAGCTGAGAACGTGTTCCCAATGGTTGAAAACGGCCGTGGTATATCTGAAATGATATTAGGCAAATCGCATGAGGAGAAGAAATAATGAAGCATATTATTTCTATCCTGATTGAAAACGAAGCTGGCGCGCTTTCACGTGTGGCAGGCTTATTTTCTGCGCGTGGCTACAATATTGAATCACTCACAGTTGCTGCGACTGAAGATGTCACCATGTCACGCATGACAATAGTTACAAGCGGCTCTGATGAAGTGATTGAGCAAATCATTAAGCAACTCAATAAGCTTATTGATGTGATTAAAGTACTCGATTTGAATGACGGCAAGCATATTGAGCGCGAACTTATGCTAGTCAAAGTCAAAGCAACTGCACCATTTAGAGAAGAAATGAAACGCATGTGCGATATATTCCGTGGGCGCATTATTGATGTTGCAGACGGCAGCTTTACAATCGAGCTTACAGGCTCTGGCACTAAACTCGACGCTTTTATCGAAAGCCTAGACAAAACCGCCATCTTAGAAACCGTGCGTACTGGTGCTTCTGGCATTGGGCGTGGCGATAGAATTTTAAAAATATAGAATTAAAAAATTAAATTATTACAACCAATTGTATTTAAGGAAAAAGCAATGAAAGTTTATTACGACAAAGACGCAGACTTAAGCATCATTAAGGGCAAAAAAGTAACTATAGTAGGTTACGGTTCGCAAGGTCATGCGCACGCAGCTAATTTAAAAGACAGTGGCGCAACAGTTACTGTGGGATTGCGTAAAGAAGGCAGCTCATGGGCAAAAGCAGTTAACTCTGGCCACAACGTGATGGATATTGCGGCTGCAGTAACAGATGCGGATGTTGTAATGGTGCTTTTACCAGACGAAACCATGGCTGGCATTTACCACGCTGAAGTTGCACCTAATCTTAAAAAAGGCGCTGCAGTGGCTTTTGCACACGGCTTTAACATTCACTATAACCAAATCGTGCCACGAGCAGATTTAGATGTGATTATGATTGCTCCAAAAGGCCCAGGCCATACTGTACGCTCAGAATACTTAAAAGGCGGTGGCGTACCAACACTTATCGCGGTTTACCAAAACACATCAGGAAAAGCAAAAGAAATCGCTCTATCTTACGCAGCTGCTAATGGCGGCACCAAAGGCGGCGTGATTGAGACTGACTTCCGCGAAGAAACAGAAACAGACTTGTTCGGCGAACAAGCAGTGTTATGCGGTGGCGCAGTTGAGTTAGTTAAAGCTGGTTTTGAAACCTTGACAGAAGCTGGTTACGCCCCAGAAATGGCCTACTTTGAGTGCTTACACGAGCTTAAATTGATTGTGGATTTAATGTACGAAGGCGGGATTGCAAATATGAACTACTCAATTAGCAACAACGCAGAATATGGCGAATACGTGACTGGTCCTAAAGTGATTAGCGACCAAGCACGCGCTGCCATGAAAGAGTGTTTAGCCAACATTCAAAATGGTAATTATGCAAAACAATTTATTTTAGAAGGTCGTACTAACTACCCAGAAATGGTTGCTCGTCGTCGTTTAAACGCTGCGCACCCAATTGAGCAAGTGGGTGGTCAATTGCGCGCTATGATGCCTTGGATTGCTAAAAACAAACTTGTTGATCAGTCTAAAAACTAGGCAGAAAGCTAAAAAATATTTTAAGCCAAGGGCAAGACGCAAAACGTTTTGCCCTTTTCTTATTGAGGATTGAAAGTTTAATTGAGGACTAAAGTGCCATTTTCGATTGTTTTACAATATCTACTCCCCAAGCAAGCGCTAACCATTCTTGCTGGCAAGCTTGCAAACCTTAAAGCAGGCGGCCTAACAACAGCAGTCATTGGCTGGTTTGTGAAACGCTACCAAGTTAACATGTTAGAAGCCGCGAATTCTGATATCGCAAGCTACAGCAGCTTTAACGAGTTTTTCACACGTCCACTTAAAGCAAATGCTCGCCCTATCGCTAAGGCCGATTTTATTTGCCCTGTAGATGGCGCGATTAGTCAATTCGGCGCAATCGAGAAAGACCAGATATTTCAGGCAAAAGGGCATTACTATTCAACACTAGCTTTGGTTGCAGGGCAAAAATCACTTGCAAGCAAGTTTGAAAATGGCTTTTTTGCTTGTTTATATTTAAGCCCAAAAGATTACCATCGCATTCATATGCCTTGTGATGGCAAGCTAATCAGCATGACTTATGTGCCAGGCGACTTATTCTCAGTAAACCCCAACACTGCTGCTAACGTGCCTCATTTATTTGCACGAAACGAACGCGTTGTATGTGAGTTCTTAAGTGATACGCATGGCACTTTTGTGATGGTATTGGTCGGCGCAACTATTGTAGGTAGCATGGCGACTGTATGGCACGAAGCAACAAATGGTGCGAAAAATGGTGTGATAAATCCGCC
>JAIYEJ010000078.1 GCA_027487055.1 Methylotenera sp.
AATGAGTGCTGTGCGACAAACAATTTGTAATTTGTACGACATTAAAATTAACACTAAAAATAAATGACTTTATCTGATTACTTTATAGAGATTGAAAGACTCTTTCCAAGCGAACCAGTTCATACTGAGAAAATCGCTAATGGAAGCTCTTTGGAACATCTTCAAGTCGAAGCCTACTTCAAAGGGAAACTATGGGAAGATATTAATTTGGTTGGTTTTAGTAAGTACATAGGGGATCCATCTTCATGTCTATCATTTATGACACCCAAAGCATTTAAATATTATTTACCTGCTTATTTAAGCATATCTTTAAAGGACTATGCTGCTGCAGATGTTATACCAGAAGCTACAATCTATAAAATCGAAAAATTAACTGATCAAGAGAATCAAGAGTACCTAGATGCTTTTAATTTAGATCAAAAAAGAATGATTGCAATATTTTTGGATTTTATGTGTAGAGAACATGGGCATGACTTTGCTACTGATTTTGCTCAGAATGCTTTAAGTTCTTATTGGGCTCGATTTTTGATGCCATAAAAAAGTAATAGTTGACTTACCACTTCGCAAAGAAATGACACTAGCATCAGAGCTAAGCAGTACCGCGCATAACATTTTTTTTAGAAGATTTAATTGCCAGTGACAGGCCGCTTTGGGGATATACGTCGCATTAAAATTACAATCTATATCCCCACCAAATTACTAATTTGAGCTTAGAGCCTCATGGAGCCTGTTATATTTATCCTTTTTTAAGCATAACAATTGCGCAACCAAGTAACCATGCTTCCCATAGCATGAAAGCAGCTGGTGTAGTAGCGATAACTTTAATATTTGGCATTACCGTATGCAGATGTTCGGACATTCCCAATATCCATAATGGAAGTGTAATCGCACCAACATAAACCATTATGCGCGGTAAGACATTGTTGCTATATAACTTAATCACAATTAAAAGCGTCCAAAGTGCAACTAGCAACTGCCCAATAAATTCACCCAGCAATACTCCAGCAAATTGATGAAGTACTCCAAAAAGCTGAAGGGATGAAGTTATTGCTGCTTCGCTACTTGCTTCATTGTTTGTTATCTCTGCAAGGATTGGCACAACAAATACCCAACGGAGCAAGCCAATTGCTTGAACTAAGGCAGATGATATTGCTAGGACATTAAGTAAATTGCTTGAGCTTTCAGATTTGGTAGCAACTTTCCCCATTCCAATCGCAACGGGTATAAACATTAATGCACTAAGAGCAAATGCAAACCATATCAAAATTAGTCTATCGCCGCCATTGTGGAATTTTTGTAAAATCTCCAGCGGTGGCGCACGAAGAATATCATCATAGCCAAACTCTGAAATTAGCATGCTATACGGAATGGTGGCCATCACCAGAAAGGTGATAATTAATATTGCGGTGAGTCTGTTTTGTGTCATTTCTTATCCTTGTATATCTCATGTATTATTGAACTAGCGGCATTTTGAACTCTTTGCCAGTCTGCCTCGGTTTTCAGGTCTAAGCCTGCAAATCGACCCAATGTATCAGCGCGAATAGTCAGGTAATGCATTGCGGCCAACAGTATTGCGTTTATGGCAGGCGCATCAACTTCAGATGGAGATTCGAGTTCACCTTTCATCTGCATAAACCATTTGCCAAACATAATCGAGCGCGATTGCTCTAATGTCTTAAGGGAGTCAGAATTATCCGATAACTCCCATAGCAAAATATGCCTAAGCATTTTCTCTTCTCGTAGCGTCTTTAAGTATTGCCCAAGTAGTTCAGAAGTCATCTCTGCATAATTTATAAATTCTTTGGGTTTTGGTTCGCTTCCAAACCAAAGCTTTAAATCATTAGCGATATGTTCAATCACGCCTTCCATACCACCAAAATAACTATATATAAGCTTTTTATCGACGCCAGCTGCAGCAGCGATTTTATTGATGCCTAAGGCTTGAAAGCCTTCATTGGCTAACAACTCTGTTGCAGCTTTTATAATCTTTGCTTCTGTATTGGCTCGGTTTCTGATTGCTGTATCTGCCATTGTCATACCTAACGTTATTTACATTTTAATAGAGCAGTATATCTATCTTTACGGAAATCGTTCATCCACTTTTCATCATAGTTATTTGCTAACCTTATGTTCGCAACACTACCTTTATCTTGAGGTACAAACTCTATGGTTTCAAACCACCAGCCATAACCTGCAAGTTCGTAGACTGCTTCGTTACGAGCTTCAATATATTTTACTTCGGTTAATGGATATAACTTTGCGTTTTGTTCAAAGCAACGGGCAAAATCGGTGTATGACTTTTCGCTTGTCAATGATTCAACGGTTGCAGTTTCAATAAACTCCTGATACCCCTTAATACCAACTTTGTTTGCGCTACATGCACTCAATATAAAAATGCCAAGTATGCTAATGATAGTGATCGAATTTTTCATGGTTGTCTCCTAACGAATATTATGTTGTTGGGCATTGTCTAAAAGTGCCCGAAGTTGTTCTGCATGGATTTTTAATACACTTTCTGCATGGCCTGTTTTGGTGAAATACTCGATTACACCTCCATTGATTGGATTTGCATTTGCATGAGTTGAAAGCGCTACAATTCTTTCTCCGGTGATAGCGTCAATTACTTCACTCTCACTACTAGCGCCACCATTTGAAAGAGGCCCTGCTAAATAGTTAATCACCAAGTATGGTGTTTCAATGCCAGTAATAGCTAGGCGTAGTCGCAATACTCCATCAGCTGGAAGATTCGTGTATTGATACTTTTCAGAAAAGGTTTTTATCGCTGCTTCACGATAAGACTTTTTAACTTCTAACAGTTGATCCGCTGTCAGACCTTTCTCTCTTTTTTGGCCTGGTGAATATGTAACTTCATCTACCATAAAGTGCGAATAAGCTTTTTTAGTACGTGATTTGTAAATAAGTGCATTCTTATCCTCTTCTGAAACATCCATATGCGTGTATGTATTTAAAAAACCTGTACGAGTGGTCTGCTGAGAAGCGCAAGCTGAGAGGAGTGTTGCACAAACCAAGATAGAACTTATTTTGACTAAGTTTGCTTTGTAATTGCTTAGTTTTGTTGCCATCTATTTTCTCCAAATTAATGATTAATGGCTAATGTCACCATATGGTGATAAATATATATCACCATATGGTGATATGTCAACTAAAATTTACCATTTACTATGAATTATTGTGTTTTGTTAGATTTATGAGACTCCATACTAAAAGCACCACTACCTAATAGGGCTTGAGCTATACACAGTACGATCAGGTAAAGTGGATACTCCCAACCCCCGTTTGGTGCACTGAATACCCAACCATTTCCCCCATGTACCCAAATGATTGCACCTATCAATGGGATGGTGAGTGCTAGAGCGACATATCGTGTATGCAACCCAAACAAAAGTAGGAACCCACCAAAAGCCTCAACTGCAAATGTTACATATGCCAGCATGCTTGGTAGTCCTAAGGACTCAAAGAAATGTGCAGTTCCAAGTAATCCAAAAGTTAGCAGTTTTAAAATGATACTGTGTGCTAAAAACATTAAACCAAGACTCATCCTCAGTAGGGCTATACCGAAATTGCTCATCTTTTCATTTGACATGGTGAACTCCCATTTGTTGTTCAATAGGGAAGCCAGCTTCGATCCAATCCTGCTTGCCTTCTGCATACTTGAAGACATTTTTATAACCTAGCTGCGTCAAACGTGCAGCTACTTTTCCAGAATTTGGGCAGGATATATTCGAGCAATACACGATAATCTTTGAGGACTTGTCAGGTAAAAGTTTTGGTGCCTTGACATCCACTTCATTGAAATTTATTTGAATCGCACTTGGAAGATGTACTTCGTTAAAGTATTTTTCTGGCAACGCTTCGACTAATATGACTGCTTCTCGTCGGTCAATGGTATCTTTAATTGCTTCTCTGCTTATGTTGTTAAACATGATGTTCTCCTTAATTAAATAGTTGCAATTGCAACAATAACACATTACCTAATATTGGTTGCAATTGCAACTAGTATTGGGTAAAATTATCTTATGATGAAAAAAATAAATGAAATCAAAATAAAAAGCTGGATATCCTTGATTCGTACGCAGCAGTTTCTGCTAGAACAAGTTGAGAGTGACCTAAAACGTGCGGGACTTCCGACGTTAGCTTGGTATGATGTTTTGCTTGAGTTGACAAGAGTTCCAGATGGCCGGTTGCGATTGAACGAGATTGGTACTCGTATATTATTAGAAAAAAGTAACCTCACTCGACTTATCGACAGGCTTGAAAAAGATGGTTTACTTGAGCGCGAGGTATGTGATTCTGATCGACGTGGTGCTTATGCGGTTATCACGACGAAAGGACGTTCTCTACAAAAGCGCATGTGGCCCATATATGCAATAGCGATAGAGAATCATTTTGCATCAAAATTGACTCTTGAAGAGGCTGAAATGTTTATCGGATTGTTGCAAAAAATTGATAAGACAGTTCCAAAAGAAAGATTAATGAATCTGTGACTTTCAACTTATAAAACTGATGACACAATTTAATATCGCAAACGAGCATACTATTCGGTATGTTTATAACTAAAATACCATTTTTATTAGCACGGATATACTCAAACCTGGCTATTGGCTCAATCTTTAAAGTCTGTTTCCTGACTCCCTAAAAGCAGTGCTCAAAATTCGAGGCTTACGGCCCAAGCTGACGATAAAAAAATCGAGAGTACTCCTCCAAAATGGGGATTCCCCCAAGCGAAATTTGCTGTCAATATGGTATTTCCATGAATGATCTGCATGGACTTTTATCTCGCACAAGAGTTGAGTTGCGCACTTCATTAAATGCGCAATGAATTAATTGCATAATCAATTTAAAGAAGTATTTGCACGTAAACTATTAGCCATTTGATCGACAAACAATCTGATCTTGACCGAAGCATGACGACCTTCTCGATGCACAACATGAATAGGAATATGTTTATTCTCATATTCACTTAATACTATTTTTAATTCGCCAGATGCAAGTTGCGGTGCTATTTGGTAGGAAATTAACCGAGTGATGCCAAAGCCACTCACTGCAGCCTCTATTGCTGCGTGAATGCTAGTCACAATGAGCCGAGGCTTAATTCTCATGAGCAGAGGTTGCTCGTCTTTTGTAAACATCCACTCCGAAGATGAGCTAATCCCGCTGGCTAATATGATTTGGTGTTTATCTAATTCATCAGGGGTTTGGGGTATACCATGCTTTGCGAGATAAGATGGAGCAGCACAAACAATGTGCCTGACATTTCCTACATGCAAGGCTTTAAAACTAGAGTCCGGGAGTTCGCCTATGCGAACACCAACATCGACACCCTCTTCTAGCAAATTAACCACTCTGTCAAGCAACAATGCCTGCACTTGAGTTTTTGGGTAGCGCTCTAAATAGTCAATAATTCTTGGCATAACATACATGCGACCAAACTGAACGGGTGCAGTGACGACTAAGTGTCCACGAGGCTCAGCATTGATACCCGTAACCGCATCGTCAGCCTCATCTACAGCAGCTATCACATGCTTTGCATCTTCCAAATAACGCTTCCCAGCTTCTGTCAGTCGAACAAAGCGAGTTGTTCTATTAAAGAGTTTAATATCTAAATGTGCTTCAAGCGCGGCTATAGCGCGCGTTACTGCTGGCGGAGACATACCCAAACGCCTGGCGCCACCAGAAAAACCCTCTTCTTCAGCCACCGCCACAAAAACAATCATCAAATTTAGTCTATCCATATACGCATATTATTCCACTAATTGAAATAGTTTATTGTATTTTTTGAATATTCTATCATTAAATGAAATATGAAAGAATGCTTTCACTCGCTGGATACTTATATATACATAAATATTGGGCGACGTTAAAAACTTAACTTAATGAAAAAGGATATGAAATGAATTTCGTAAAACACGTACATATAATTACACTCGTTTTGGCTGCAATTTCAAGTTTGAGTACCTCAAATATTGCTTCAGCAGAAAGCACTATTAGTAAAGCATCAGTCAACCTCCCTGTAACTCAACTCAAATACTTTGATACAGGGGTATATGGAGTTGATAAAAGTGTTGGCACCTTAAAAGCAGCAGCAGCATATGGTGATTTACAAAATGGAGCACACGGCACGTTTATCAAAATGCCAGCTGGGTTTGTTAGCAAAGTACATAACCATACTGGCGAGTATTATGCAGTGGTTCTGTCGGGGGTAGGTGTAAATGGTACACCGAAAAGCAAAGATATTCCCTTGCCAGTAGGTTCCTATTGGTCTCAAAACGGTGGTGAAGCTCACATAACAAAATGCATCTCACCAAACGAATGCATCTTCTTTATAAGTCAGACTGTTAAGTTTGATGACGTGGAGGATAGTAAGTAAGTGCCTCAAACTTTGATCAACTATCATCTGCTGGCCTATTAGAATTATCAGGTTCCATCTAAGACTTTTGGCCGCTGGGATTTGCATAAATACAAGTTCTTTATTCCAGAAGGTTGTTTGGAAGAGTTGAAAAACTTACTAAGAGCAAAATTGATTCCTTTGTATGCAGATCAATTTTAGCTGAAGATAATTTTGAACTCATCTCAAACGAGTTTCATCAATTCTAAAGTGAGAAAGATGCAAGTTCCTTATAGCCAATTTTTTTG
>JAIYEJ010000065.1 GCA_027487055.1 Methylotenera sp.
ATATTACCAGTCAGGTTTGTAAATCCTGGGATTTTTTCGTAAGCAGTTAACCCTAAGCCATTAAAAGCGGTATTGATTTTGTAACCAACTGGCTTGCCAGCAAGACTCTCATAACCAAATTTTAGCCCTTGCAGTTTGCCTATTGGAGAAAGCCCGTTTAATCTTAAGCTTATATCAGTGGGCAATTTAAGATAATCTGATATTTGTTTAATGGTCGCTAAATCTAGCTGATCTAAATGGGTATCTATTTTTAGCCAAGGCTTGCCTTCTTTGGTGCTCGTGGCGTAATAGCCACCACCATTTGCAATATTTAAGCCAGTATTGGAAGTTAATTTAATATTTTGTGCGTTAATTGTTTGCACATTTTTTAAGTTAGTCCAACTCACTATACCAGAAAACTGTTTTGCAATGAATGCATCATTTTTCGTGTTTGGTGGATTGTTTGATACATCTTTAAGCTCAACAGAAAGATTCGTTAAGCTTGATTCAGTTTTAATTTTTTCGATTGTTTCATCTGCAAAATCTAACCACACTTGTAAATTGCCTGTACCAGATAAAATATTGACAGGAAAATCTAGCCATGGCTTCCAAACGGTTAAATTAGCTTGATTTACTTTGGCATACAGGTTGCCATGCCAATCTTTTATTTTGCTCACATCTGAGCCAACAAAGCGACCGTTTGCCTCAATCGGTAATTGCGTGCCGATTGAGGGAACAGCAGAAAACTCGAAAGCATGCTGCCCAAACAAGCTATTAAATGTAGGATTTTTAATTCTTAAATTAAGATCTTTAAGCGACAAAAGTGGCGCTTTTCGTAAATCATCTTGCCAAAGTAGTTCTGCATTTGTAATCTTAATTTCACGCTGACTCAGCAGCCAATTGGCAAATTCAGGCTTGCTCGGACCGGATAAATCAATGCCTGCTAAAAATATTTTACCATTTGCTTCTCGACGAATTGTAATTGAGGGTTCATCGACTTTAATTTTAGATAAATGTGGATGTAGTAGCGGTATGCTGAGCCATGAAATATTGGCTTCTGCATCGTTAAGATGAAATGCAGTCCGATTTTCAGCATCGAACAAATCGATATTTTTAAGCGCAAAGTGCGGTGAAATACCGTCCCAGCCAGTTTTAATCTCACCAATTGTGATTTTTTGACCTAGACTTTTTGTAGCGTAAGCGGCAAAGTCGTCTTTATATACATCAATATTAGGAAACAAAATAAAACGTACGGTAAGTGCGGCAAGCACAAATATTGCAACGATTGCAATGAGCGCATATAACAGCCAACGGTATAATTTTTTGATGAGAATCATTTTTTTAGCATGCTTAAATTAAGCATTATTAGTTTAAGCATGATTTTGTATTAGCGTGCCTAAAATAGTCAATTTGATAGAACAAATCGAAAGACTCATTATTTGAGTTTGTCCATTATTTTACTTGAGTTATCGCAATTCAATTATTAATTTTACTTAACTATTAATTTTAATTATAAATTTTGTTTATCTTTTATGGTTATTATGAATGAGTTAATAAGAAATGTTGCTAGATTGAATTAAAATAACGCCTCATAGCCAATATGGCTGACATGACCCTTTAAAAGTTCCAGTTTGTAAGGTTAATATTGATTCAATTTAAAAACTTAACGCTCACGCGTGGTGTAAAAGTGTTGTTAGAAGCAGCTTCGTTCCAACTGCATCTTGGGCATAAAGTCGGGCTCATCGGTGCTAATGGTGCAGGTAAATCCAGTTTGTTTGCAATGTTACGTCGCGAATTACATCCTGAAAAAGGCGATTTAGAAATCCCACCAAATTGGGTAATTGCGCATGTAGCCCAAGAAACACCTGCGTTGAATCAACCTGCACTTGAATTTACGCTCGATGGCGATGCTGAGCTGAATGAGATAGAAACTGCCTTAAACGATGCAGAAGCTCATCATCAAGGCGAAAAAATAGCGGAGCTGCACCACCGTTTAAGTGATATTGATGGCTACAGCGCGAAAGCGCGTGCCTCTACTTTGCTGGATGGTTTAGGCTTTAGCCAAGCAGACTTAACCCGCCCCGTGAGTGATTTTTCTGGAGGTTGGCGTGTGCGCTTAAACTTGGCGCGTGCATTGATGTGTCGGTCAGATTTATTGCTGCTGGATGAACCCACCAACCATCTAGATTTAGATGCTGTGATTTGGTTAGAAAGCTGGCTACGCGAGTATCGTGGCACGCTCTTATTGATTTCGCATGACAGAGATTTTTTGGATAATGTGATTGATAATGTGCTGCATATCGAGCAGCAACGCATTACTTTGTACCGCGGTGGGTATAGCGATTTTGAGCGACAACGCGCTGAAAAATTAGCGCTGCAGCAAGCGATGTATGAAAAGCAGCAACGTAAGGTTGCGCATTTGCACAGTTATATTGATCGCTTTCGCGTACAGGCAACCAAAGCGCGACAAGCGCAAAGCCGTATTAAAGCGCTTGAGCGCATGGAAATGATCTCTGCCGCCCACGTGGATTCGCAATTTAGTTTTGATTTTCGACCGCCTATAAGCGCGCCAGATCCATTGCTGGTGCTAGATGAAATTAACGCGGGCTATCATGATAAAGTGATCCTCAATCAACTGGTGTTAACAATTCGCCCAGGCGAACGCATTGGCTTACTTGGTAAGAACGGTGCGGGCAAATCGACATTAATTAAGCTTTTGGCCTCAGAACTCAAGCCTTTAAGCGGCAAGCGGGTAGAAGGTAAAGATTTGCGTATTGGCTACTTTGCGCAACACCAATTAGAACAGCTGCGCCTAAATGAATCGCCCTTGCAACATATGTTAAGGCTAGACTCAAGCACGCGCGAACAAGAACACTTGAATTTCCTTGGTGGTTTTGACTTTAAAGGCGACATGGCGCGTAACCCTTGTGAGAACTTCTCTGGTGGAGAAAAGTCGCGCTTAGCTTTAGCCTTGTTAATTTGGACGCGTCCCAATTTGCTTTTATTAGATGAGCCGACCAACCACCTAGATTTAGAAATGCGCCATGCACTGACTTTGGCCTTGCAAGATTATGTGGGCGGTGTGATTTTGGTATCGCATGATAGGGCATTGTTACGTGCCACTTGCGATAAATTTGTATTAGTTGCGCACGGTAAAGCAGAAGCGTTTGATGGCGATTTAGAAGATTATAAAAATTGGCTAGAATTGCAAAAAACCATGCTAAAGAACACCATCATCAATAAAGATGCTCCTGAAGCCAATAAGGAAGAGCCTTCCAGAGCATCTAATTTGAACACTTACACACAAAACAAAGCAGAAAGACAAGCGCGTATTGTTGCTCGTCGGCCACTTTTAAAAGAAACCGAGCAAATTGAAAAAGATCTTGAAAAGTTGAACGATGAAAAATCGGGCTTAGATGCGCGCGCTGCAGAAAGTAGTTTGTATGAAATTGAACACAAAAACGAGTTACAAACCTTGTTAAAACGCCAAGTGGAACTTGCAAATTTGATCGATACTGCCGAAATGCGTTGGCTAGAACTGCACGAGCAATTAGAATGCTTGCCACTCATTAATTAAAATAGATTAATTAATATAATCACTTAAAAGAGAAGCTATGGATTACTCAAAACGACTTAACTTATTGCATGCCTTATGCTTGGCAGAAACCATGAATGATGGCGATGGGGAAAAAGCCAACCTCAATTTAGATGACTATGATGTTGAAGATTCTGCACATTATTTAGCAAGTTTTATTACGTTTAACGCTATTCGTGCCGCTGATAGGCAGCCTGCCTTAGAGCATAAAAGTAATTTTGATATGTTAAGCGTGTACCAAGCCTATGCTTTATTAGCATTTGCATTTTTGACGGCCGCTTTAGCACAAGAAAAAATCAAACCAGATTTGACCAAAGCGCAAATTATTATTGCCAAAACCTTATTTGCAGGCTTGCCAGAGGCAGAGTTAATGGAAATTATCGAAAGCGGATTTAACAAATTTAAACTCATTGGCGAAACTGAGGCTGAGCATTGGATGGAGTTTCGCGAGAATTTAGATAAGCTGACCGTTAGTTTTGTGGTGGCAGGTACCGATGATGAAAGCCCATACAAAAAAGAAGAAGTATTGCCAATTTTTGGGCAAATGCTCAGCCAATTCTGCGAGGCGTTTCAGATTTAACGCTTAATAAAGCTAATAAGTTACTCCTATCAATTAAGCCAAGAAATGTAAATGTTTTAAGAAATCTCTCTCGTTTCTGCAAACTCAATATCAGGGTAGCGCTCTTGCGCCATTTGTAAATTCACGCGATTAGGCGCAAGGTATACATAACCATCCGCGCCATCTAAGCCAACGTTAAAACCATATTTATCTGCAATTGCTTTTAAGTCGGCGTCTGAACCTTTGAGCCAACGCGCGGTGTAGCAATCGTAAGGTTCAAAGACCATATCGACTGAGTACTCGTGCTCCAAACGGTGCGCGACCACTTCAAATTGCAACATGCCGACTGCGCCTAAAATCAGGTCATTTGATAACAGTGGGCGGAATAGCTGAGCCGCTCCCTCTTCTGAAAGTTGCTTTAAGCCAATTTGCAACTGCTTCATTTTCATTGGGTTTTTAATACGCGCACGGCGGAAGAACTCGGGAGCAAATGACGGAATGCCAGTAAATTTAAGCAATTCATTTTCGGTAAACGTATCGCCCACTTTAATCGTGCCATGGTTGGGGATGCCTATAATATCGCCCGAATACGCTTCATCCATGGTGGTGCGGTCTTGCGCCATAAACGTTATAGCGTTATTCACAGAAATTTGTTTGCCAGTGGAAACTTGTTTAATCTTCATGCCACGCTCAAAACGGCCAGAACATACGCGCAAAAACGCAATACGGTCGCGGTGTTTTGGATCCATATTAGCTTGAATTTTAAATACAAATCCACTGAATTTTGGCTCATCTGGCGCGACTAATCTGCTTGCTGTGTTGCGCGCAAGTGGGGCGGGGGATAAATCCACAACAGCATCTAATAAACTTTGTACGCCAAAGTTGTTAATGGCAGAGCCAAAGTAAACAGGTGTTTGTTTGCCGCTTAAATAACGCGCTGCATCAAATGCGTGCGATGCGCCTCGCACTAACTCAATATCCACACGTAAATCGCTGGCGACTTTGCCCAATAACTCATCTAAGCGTGGATTATTAAGACCTTGAATGACTTCAGACGTGCCTTTTTCTGCGCGTGGGTCGAAAAATGAAATAGTATCGGTATATAAATTATATACACCTCGAAACGATTTACCCATGCCAATCGGCCAAGTCATGGGTGCGCATTCCATGCCTAAAGTGGTTTCAATTTCATCCAACAGCTCAATCGGCTCACGACTTTCGCGGTCTAACTTGTTAATAAACGTGATAATTGGTGTATCGCGCATGCGGCATACGTTTAACAATTTAATGGTTTGGGCCTCAACTCCATTGACAGAGTCAATTACCATCACCGCCGAATCCACCGCGGTCAGCGTTCTGTAAGTATCTTCAGAGAAATCATCATGGCCAGGGGTGTCGAGCAAATTAATCATATGCTCGCGATACGGAAACTGCATGACCGATGAAGTCACCGAAATGCCGCGTTGCTTTTCAAGCTCCATCCAGTCAGAGGTAGCATGGCGCGAGGCTTTACGGCCCCGCACTTCACCCGCCACTTGAATCGCGCCACCAAACCAAAGTAGTTTTTCTGTGAGCGTGGTTTTACCTGCATCGGGGTGCGAAATAATGGCAAATGTGCGGCGGCGTTTAATTTCGTCTTGTAATGACATGGGTTCTGGCTATGCTTAAAAATACAAAACGTGCATTTTACCTGAAAACGCTAAAAACCCTTAAAACTTGGCATCAAGCATTCGTTTATTATAGGTATTTTTATTCGAGGATTTTTTATGCCTCTGTAAACCTTATCCAGAGATGCTTAGCGGGCAAGTGAAATGATTTAGTGTTTAACTAGATTGAGTTAAACATCACTTTATGGGTGTAACTTTAGCCTTTGTAACAAAGTTAGCACCAACTGATGCAGTCAGCCAAACCAAATTGGAAAATTACAGTTAACAGAAATGCAACCCAGCAAATTATAATTAGCTAAAACGCAAAACAAGCACCGAAAAAGGTTTTTACTTGTTTAATGTTGGCATAAATAATTTAGCTGACAACTTCCTTAAG
>JAIYEJ010000180.1 GCA_027487055.1 Methylotenera sp.
TAAATGGTCGCCCGATAGCGCACTGGGTACCATTAAGCAATATATTGCAATGGCACAAAGTAGCAACGCAGCACTGATTGTATTACCAGAAACTGCCTTGCCAGTGATTGCCACACAGCTTGATCAAGGTGTAAAAGATGCACTTGCGGCGCACGCCAAATCAAATAATGGCGATTTAATTGTTGGCATTGTGGAATACAATGAAGCGACAGAAGAATATTTTAATAGCGCACTCACTTACGGTAGCAATCCAACACAAAGCTATAAAAAAAATCACCTTGTACCATTTGGAGAGTTTATTCCATTAAAACAAGTATTTGGATGGATTTACCGTGATTGGCTGAATATGCCTTTAAGTGATTTATCGCGCGGTGGCACGCATCAAAAACCGATGCAATTATCTAAGCAAAAAATAGCAGTCAATATTTGTTATGAAGATGTGTTTGGCGAAGAAATTATTCGACAACTCCCAGAGGCAACTTTACTAGTGAATATTAGCAATGATGCTTGGTATGGAAAATCCTTCGCGGCAGAGCAGCACATGCAATTTAGCCAAGCCCGCGCCTTAGAAACTGGCCGCATGATGTTGCGCGCAACCAATACGGGTGCCACCGCGATTATTGACCCACAAGGCTATGTGTTGGCACATGCGCCACATGATAATAAAACCATTTTAAATGGCAACGCGCAAGGCTACCAAGGTAGCACGCCTTATGTGCGCTGGGGCAACTGGCCTTTTATTATCTTCAGCTTATGCGTAATTGCCTTTGTGATAAGTCGCAAAAAACAGTAAAATCAAGCTCTTTAGCTAAACTTCCGTTTATATACAAAAAACGCGAAGGCAAGCCAAAGACAGTACGTTTTTTGTACGGCGAGGTGTCGCCGACAAAGTATTTTTTGAATTAGAAATGGAATTATGCTTACCTTTCAGCAAATCATATTAAATCTACAATCCTATTGGGACAAACAAGGCTGTACCCTATTGCAACCTTATGACATGGAAGTCGGCGCAGGCACTTCGCACACCGCTACCTTTTTACGCGCACTGGGCCCAGAACCGTGGAAAGCCGCTTACGTGCAGCCAAGTCGACGTCCTAAAGATGGCCGCTATGGAGAAAACCCAAACCGTTTGCAGCATTATTATCAATACCAAGTAGTGCTGAAACCTGCGCCAGCTAACATTTTAGAGCTATATTTAGGCAGCCTCGAAGCACTTGGCTTTGACCTAAAAGAAAATGATATTCGTTTTGTTGAAGACGACTGGGAGAATCCTACATTAGGCGCGTGGGGCTTGGGCTGGGAGGTTTGGCTTAACGGTATGGAAGTTACGCAATTTACCTATTTTCAACAAGTGGGCGGCATTAACTGCAAACCGATTACGGGTGAAATCACCTACGGTTTAGAGCGTTTAGCTATGTATTTGCAAGGCGTTGAGAATGTCTATGATTTAGAGTATTCGCCTGGCGTAAAATATGGCGATGTATTCTTGCAAAACGAAAAAGAGCAATCGGCCTACAATTTTGAACATTCTGATGTGGATTTCTTGCTCACCGCCTTTGGCGCACATGAAAAGCAAGCCAAACATTTGATGGAAAATCAACTCGCTTTGCCCGCTTATGAGCAAGTGCTTAAAGCCGCGCATACGTTTAACTTATTGGATGCGCGTGGTGCGATTTCCGTGACCGAGCGTGCAGCCTACATTGGCCGTATTCGTAACCTAGCGCGCAGTGTTGCAGCGAGTTATTTAGATAGCCGTGCGCGCTTGGGCTTCCCCATGGCGCCAAAAGCTTGGGCCGATGAAGTGATGTTAGATTTAAGCAAGAAAGCTGCAGCATAAGCATGGAAAAGAAACCACATAACAAAAATTTACTGGTCGAATTATTTGTAGAAGAATTGCCGCCAAAAGCTTTAAATAAACTTGGTGAAGCTTTTTCTACTGTGCTATTTGAAAACTTAAAAACACAAGGTTTAACGCTGGATAATGCAGCCGTGACCGCGTTTGCATCGCCACGCCGTTTGGCGGTGCATATTAGCTATGTGATGGATAAAGCGGCAGACAAACAAGTCGCCCAAAAACTGATGCCTGCAAGCGTAGGCTTAGATGCAAATGGTAATGCCACACCAGCTTTAATGAAGCGCTTACAAGCCTTAGGGGCAGACGAGTCTGCTGTGGCAAAACTTAGAAAAGAAAACGATGGTAAAGCAGATGTGTTGTTTTTTGATGCCATGCAAACTGGTGTGAGCTTACCTGAAGGCTTACAAAAAGCGTTAGATGAGGCGCTGGCTAAATTGCCGATTCCAAAAGTAATGACTTACCAACTGCATGAAAATACGCAAAACCCTGGTTGGGATAGTGTTAACTTTGTGCGACCTGCACATGGCTTGGTTGCGATGCATGGCAGCAGCACAATTAAAATTAGTACGCTTGGGCTTAACTCTGGCAACGTTACTTATGGCCACCGTTTTGAATCTAAAAATGAAAAAATAGTTTTAAATCATGCTGACAGCTATGAAAAGCAATTGTTTGA
>JAIYEJ010000195.1 GCA_027487055.1 Methylotenera sp.
ATTTTGGCAAGCAGTGAATATAATTAAAAACTTAAAATATTTAATCATAGAAACAGCATTTAGTAACGCAGAAGCAAAAATGGCGCTGCTTTCAAAGCATTTATGCCCAGCTACGCTCGCGCAAGAGTTGGCATTTTTAAATAGTAAACCGCAAATACTAATTACCCATTTAAAGCCTGGTGAGGATGTGATAATTATGCAAGAAATCGCAGCAAATCCAGCCACATCGCATTGTGTTGCATTGCAACATCAACAAATATTAGAACTATAAAAAATGATGATAGTGAATATTAAAAGTAGAAAACACGATGTTAGAAAATAATAAGCCAATTCCAATTGAGCAATCTGTGTTGGCGCAGTTTGAGCCTATTGCAAGGTTATCAGCAAACCGTTTGGAAGAGCTGGCGGGAGTATGCTTTGCTGAATTTATCAGCAAAGACCTAGACCCTACACGCATGTCAAATAATGGGTTACAAGCGCTTTATTTGCTTAAAGGTGATTTGGGGATTCGCTACGAAAATGGCAACAAGGTTATATTGCAGGCAGGCACAGATGCTGCAAAACACCCATTAGATGCTAATAAGCTAAAAATTAGAGACACAATCGCGCTGACCCCAATTGAAATTGTACGTATTGATTTAGATTTGCTCGATATTATGCTGACTTGGGATCAGCTTTCTGGATACCCGCCAGCACAAACACAAAAATCATTGCATGGGCAAAATGGCAAGCGGGGTGTTAAAGTTGATGAAGCAAGCTTCAACGCGTTTAAATTACAAAATGGTGTGTTTGAAAAACTACCTCCAGCTAATATTGAAGCGATGTTCGCCCGCCTTGAGCCGATTGATGTTGAGGCGCGCCAAACGATTGTTACACAAGGGCAAGAGGGTGATTATTATTACTTGATTCAAAAAGGCACCGCGCATGTCACGCGCGTAAAAGACCCAAATAAACCACCTGTTTTATTAGCTGAAATTTCTACAGGTGCGGGTTTTGGCGAGGAGGCGCTTGCCTCAGACAATAAACGCAACGCCACTGTGACAATGCAAACAGATGGTCAATTATTGCGCTTAAAGAAACAAGATTTTATCGAGCTGCTAAAGGCTCCTATTATTAATACGATTAACTTAAGCGATGCAATTGCTAAAGTTGCCGCTGGTGCAACTTGGTTAGATGTGCGCTTTGAGTCTGAGTTTACCTATCATCATGTTGAGGGTGCAATTAACGCACCTTTACATGAATTACGGGGCTATATTTCGCAGCTAGATAATACTGCAGAGTACATTGTGTATTGTCAAACTGGCCGCCGCAGCAGCGCCGCAGCATTTATTCTGGCACAGTTTGGGTTTAAAGCTTTGGTGCTAGAGGGTGGGACAAGAGGTAATAACTAAAATAAAAAATCAGTAGGTATCAGTAAGCCTTGGATATGCCTGAGCGCTACTTGTTTTTGGCACTAGCATTTTTGCAAACTGCTAAGTGTTATGCTAAATACTAAAACTTATGGATTCATTGTGCAATTAGAGCTAGCAGCATTGCAAGTTGTAGTGCCCGTGCCAGGGCTATTTGGTGTGAATGTAATGACTGCCAGTGTTGTTAAAGTCATGCCTACTGCGGCAGCTCCAGATCCTGGTGCGCACGCGGCAGGGGTATACGCGGGAACTGCTTGATTATTATTTAGTGCTGCCAATAAAAAATGCGTATAAGCTTTAGCTTCGGCAGTGCAGGCTCGGTTAGCGGTTCTTGTTATATAGTTTTGATAACTCGGAATCGCGATTGCAGCCAAAATCCCGATAATAGCCACAACAATCATTAATTCAATCAAAGTAAAGCCTTTTTGAAAATCATTAATCATTGTATTTTTTACCTTAAGTTTGGCTTCGAGATGCAAGCTTAAATATTATTATAGTCTTGATTGAAAAAAAACCCCTGCATGGCAGGGGTTTTTTCAAATAAATTCGCATAATATTGATTAATCAAACTATGCTAATTGTATTAACTAATTATGGTGCAGGTGGTAAAGTACAAACGCCAGCAACTGTACAAGAGGTATCGGCGTTACCCGGCGCGTTTGGTCTGCCAGTAATAGTTGCCATTGCTGCAGCTGTAGAGAGGTCAGTAATAGTATTGCAAGCGCCTAAAGTAGGTGGAGGCGGTGGAATTGCAGGGCTTTCAGAAAAGCCAACTACTGCAATGTTAGCATACGCTTTAGTTTCCATCATACAAGCGCGGTTAGCAGAACGAATGGTATAGTTTTGGTAAGATGGAATTGCAATTGCAGCCAAAATACCGATAATAGCAACCACAATCATTAACTCGATTAAGGTAAAACCTTTTTGTACTTTTTTCATGTTCATACTTATTTCCTTTAAAGATTTTGTTTAAATATAACTACCGTAAAATGCACACCGGTAGTTATTGTTACCAGTGCTTGAATTAATATTAGCAATGGGTATGCCAACTTTATTTTTAACAATATAACTTACTGATTTATATATTAAAAAATTTATTGTGGATACTAAACGCTTAAACTGAACCAAATTCTAAGTATTTTTATACTAAATTAACTGACAATTTGTGTCACTGACTACGGTTTTTGTCACTTAAAACAATTTTGGTAACAAATTTTGTCATGTGATTATTTTATACTTGATTGACTTAATGAGATTTTTAGTTGAAATTTAGGGATTAAAATCAAAAAAGCGGGCTGTGCCCGCTTTTTTGATTATCTTATATCTAAAGCTTA
>JAIYEJ010000317.1 GCA_027487055.1 Methylotenera sp.
CTAAGGCTTTGATTTTTTTTTGATATTGCGAAAACACGCGGTAGGGACGACCGATAAAATCAAATCTGCATCTTGAATCGCTAGGGTTAAATCATCTTCCACTTGCAGATTATCGAGGAATTTGAATTCACCCAAATACATAGGATTGGCACGGGCTTTACGCATACCAGAAACATGCCCACTATTGCGCGCCCATAACGACACCACATGCTTGTGGCTAATATGCATTGCAAGTGCCGTGCCCCATGCACCTGCGCCTAAAACTGCAATTTTAGTCACTTAATAATACTCCGCGCATCAGTTAACACCCCAAAGACTTACAACTTGCACATAGCCAATAATGCCATCGCGGTGCTTTACCTTTACCCAGCCATTTTTAATGCTAGGAGAAACCAATTCAAGCACCACATCTTTTTCTACGGTTGCTAAAATGTGTGAATTGATATCTTCACTCGATTTGATATCAGCTTTTGCGAGCATTAAAGCCATACGTTTAGTACTAAGTGATTTAGACTCGACCCAACTTAAACTACCAAGCTGATCACGCACCTTAAGCCATTCACCCAAATTCACAATAATTTCGACTGGGTAACCGCCGCCTAAAAGGTATAGCTTACTTGCTTCTTTGGAAGGTGCATCGTAGGACACTGTCTTTGTAGGCACGACAGAACGATACTCAACAGCGATTGCCGAAAAAGAAAAAACTAGGCTAAAAAGTCCAAATAAAACATGGGTATAGCCTAGTAAAGTAAGAGAATTGAATCTATTAATTTGGTTTTGCGCCTGCATTTTCGGTTTGCTGCATTTTTTGTTGCGCAAACAATGCTTCAAAATTAATTGGGTTAAGCAACACGGGTGCAAAACCAGCGCGTGTCACCATATCAGAAACCGCTTCACGCGCGTATGGGAATAGGATATTTGGACAAGTAATACCAAGAATGATTTCTAAATTTTCGTCTGGTACATTGCGAATTGCAAAAACACCTGCTTGCGTCACTTCGACTAAAAATGCTGTTTTATCGCCAATTTTTGCAGTCACTGTGACTTTAATCGCGGCTTCAAAAACGCCTTCATCTAACTTTTGTGCAGCATTACCAAGCTCGATATTGATTTGTGGTGCGCTACGCTCAGTAAAAATTTGTGGCGCGCCTGGCACTTCAATTGAGGCATCTTTTACATATAACTTCTCAATACCAAAGCCAGGTTGATTTTCTTGATTCGCTTGTGCTGCTTCATCTGAAGCTTGTTTATCTTGTGCCATGTTAATCCTAAGCCGTTAAAAAAGTAATTATTGATAAATAAAACAAAACCGCATTCTATCTTTATATTGGTTTTAATTCACCTAGAAAATGAATCACTTTGCATATTAAGTGTTAAGTAGTGCATCTAACTCACCCGCTAAGTCTAATGCACGTAAATCATCAAAGCCACCCACGTGCTTTTCACCAATGTAAATTTGCGGCACCGTACGTCGACCCGTTTTTTGCATCATCTCAACGCGTTGTTCTGGCGCCAAATCCACACGGATTTTTTCTATCTCTTGCACACCTTTGCTTAAAAGCAATCGCTCTGCATTAATGCAATAGGGGCATACAGCAGTTGAGTACATAAACACTTTTGGCATCATCAATCTCGAGTTAATTAAATTATTAAAATTTTAACTTTTAACAATCGGCAATTTAGCTTCAATCCAGCTATCTAAGCCACCTTCTAAGTTTTGTAGCTGGCTAAATTTTTGCGCTTGTAAAATACTACACGCCGCCTTAGCGCGCATGCTCTTTTGACAATGCACAATGACTGGCTTATCTCTATATTTTTCTATTTCTTTTAAGCGATTAGCAATTTCTGAAACCGGCAGATGTTTTGCGCCTTGAATATGACCAGCCAAAAACTCTGCCTCATCCCGTACATCTAACACTAAGGCTTTTGAACGGTTCATCAATAAAACTGCCTCGGTTGGGCTAATATTAGGCAACCCTGCGCTACGGTTAAGCAAAGGCCAAATCAAAGCAATGCCTGAACCAATTGCAAGCCCTACGTAAACTGCATTTTGTTTAATAAATTCAAACATGATTTTTCTAACAACTTTCTATGATTAAATGACGCCGATTGCATTAATTTCAATTGGATTAACGCTAGATGACATGCGCTTTTGCTATACGTTACTCGGTGCAACTATTATAATGGATTATTCATCAGGAAATTGAAACTTTTAACCATGCAAACCAGCTCAAATATTACACCCGTTGTTTTATTAATATTAGATGGCTTTGGTCATCGCGAGGACGCTACTGAAAATGCTATTGTGCAAGCACGCACACCTCATTTAGATGCACTCAAAAAAGCTTATCCAAACACGCTAATTAATGCTTCCGAGCATTATGTCGGCTTGCCAGATGGACAAATGGGCAATTCTGAAGTTGGGCACTTGAATATTGGCGCCGGCCGCATTGTGTTTCAGGATTTTGAGCGGATTAATAATAGCATTGCTACGGGCGAGTTTTTTAACGACCCCGCCTTAATTACTGCCTTGCAAGAATTAAAAGGGAATAATAAAGTGTTGCATATTTTTGGGCTTTTATCTGATGGTGGCGTTCATAGTCATATTAGCCATATCTTGGCGATGTTGGAAATGGCCGCAAAACAAGGCTTAAGCAAAGTTTATCTACATGCATTTTTAGACGGCCGCGATACACCGCCCATAAGTGCGATGCCTTATATTGCAGCAGTAGAGGATAAAATTAAAACGCTAGGTGTGGGCAAAATTGCCAGTATTTCTGGGCGCTTTTATAGTATGGATAGGGACAAACGCTGGGAGCGTGTCACACCCGCATACAACATGATTGTTGATGGCGTAGGTGAATTTACTGAAGCCACCGCATCTGAGGCCTTACAAAATGCTTACTCCAGAGGCGAAACAGACGAATTTGTAAAATGCACAGTGATTAGAATGCCGAACGAAGCACCAATTTGCTTAGAAGATGGCGACTGTGTCGTGTATATGAACTTTAGAAGTGACCGTGCGCGTCAACTCACTGATGCTATTCTTAATGTTGATTTTTCTGGCTTTACTCGTCAACGCATACCGAAGCTTTCAAACTATTTTACCCTAACGCAATACGATGCAAACCAAATCAAAGCTACACCCATATTTGCGCCATTTACCGTACCAAATACATTTGGGGAATATTTACAAAATCTAGGCTTAACGCAATTACGTATTGCAGAGACCGAAAAATACCCGCATGTCACCTTCTTTTTTAATGGCGGTGAAGAGACTGTATTTAAAGGCGAGGATCGCATTATGGTGCCATCGCCTAAGGTGGCTACTTATGATTTGCAACCTGAAATGAGCGCGGCTGAAGTCACAGATAAATTAGTAGCGGCTATTCAGAATAAAAAATATAGTGCCATTATTTGCAACTATGCAAATGGCGACATGGTCGGCCATACAGGTATTTTGCAAGCAGCGATTAAAGCGGTTGAGACACTCGACAATTGCATTGGCCGAGTCGTTTCAGCTGCGCAAGCAGTGGGTGCCGAAGTGATTATTACTGCCGACCATGGCAACGCAGAGCAAATGTTTGACCCAACTAGCAATCAAGCTCATACGCAACACACCACAAATCTTGTGCCTTTTATCTACATCGGCCGTAAAGCTAACATGGCAAAAACAGGTGCGCTATCTGACATTGCGCCAACCTTATTGACCATAATGGGGCTGGCGCAACCCCCTGAGATGACAGGCAAGAGCTTGATTTCACTCAACGTTTAAAAATATCACTATGTGTTTAAATATTTATGTGCTCAGCGATAATTCAGCACTTAATACCGTCAGATGTTGAAAAATTTACCTTTAAAATGGCTATTCATTTGCCTGCTATGTATTTTTACAGCGAATAGCTATGCGGCAAAAAAAATTGATGCAGCAAAAGAAGATTTAAGTGATTTGCACGAAAAAATTGATGCATTAAAAAAAGAACTTGATCAAAACCAAGAAGCTCACAAAGATGCTGCAGACTCACTCAAAGATTCTGAAACAGCCATTAGCGCGGCAAATCGAAAACTACGTGAAATTACCCAAAAACAAAATCAGAATAAAAACGCGTTAAGTACGCTAAGAAAACAATCGCTTACGATTAATGAACGATTAAATCAACAACAAAAACAATTAAGCGCTTTGCTTAAGCAGCAATATATGCGCGGCAATCAAAGCTATGCGCAGCTTATTTTGCAAGATAAAAACCCAAGTGAAATTGCGCGTGATGTGAAATATTTTACGTATATCGCCAAAGAGCATGCAACATTAATTGATGATATGCAAACAAGTTTAAATAAAGTAAAAGATCTGAATAATAAAACTGCTGCTGCACTACAAAAAGTTGCAGAACTAAAAGCCAGACAAGAGGCAGAAAAAAAAGAACTTGAGGCGCAAAAAAAAGAGAAAGCTAAAGTTGTTAAATCACTTTCTAAACAAATATCTGCCCAACGCAGCGCAATTAAAAAACTTTCTCGTGATGAAAAAAATCTCTCACAACTAGTCGAGCGCTTAGCAAAAATAGTCCCCAAGAAAAAGCCTAAACCAACAAAAAATCAGCTTAAAAGGAACAACTCCAAGCCCGATGATGATGAGCCACAAAATCAAACCATTGCCAAAAATGAGCAAACACCTACAAATGCTTATTCTGGCAGCAGTTTTGCAGCACTTAAAGGTAAACTCAATTTACCTGTACGTGGCGAACTCACGAACCTTTTTGGTAGCGCTCGCCAAGATACCGGTATCTCGTGGAAAGGACTCTTTATTCGGGCTGCAGAAGGTGCTGATGTAAAATCTGTGGCGAGCGGCCGAGTGATTTTTGCAGACTGGATGCGCGGCTTTGGTAACTTAATTATTATCGACCATGGTGATAGTTATATGAGCTTATATGGCAATAACCAAGCAGTATTTAAACGTGTAGGTGACGATGTAGATGGTGGCGACTCAATCGCATCGGTTGGTAACAGCGGTGGTAACGAAAGTAACGGTTTGTATTATGAATTACGTCGTCAAAGTAAACCTTTCGATCCGCTTAGTTGGAGTGTTGTACGTTAATCGTTAATCGGAAATTTACAAATTAAAAAGCGCACTTTAAGTGCGCTTTTTAACAAAAGTGAATTCAAATTATTTTGTTTCTGGTGCTGGCTCTGCAGCTGGTGTTGGCGCCTCTCCAGGAACAATTGGTAGCGGAATACCTGCTAGTAATTCAGCATTGATTTTGTCTTGCTCTTCTTTAGTACGAGTGATACCTGGAACGCGTTCTTCATCTGTAGGCTCGTAGCCACCTGCTACTGGTTCTGGTGCAGGTGCTGGCTCTGTAGCAGGTGCAGCTTCTGCTGC
>JAIYEJ010000104.1 GCA_027487055.1 Methylotenera sp.
CGCTCTAGCGCTTGGTTGGCATTGTTAGCATGCAAGGTTGCTAAACATAAATGGCCTGTTTCTGCGTATGCCAACGCCTGTTTCATGCCTTCCATATCGCGCACTTCGCCAATTAAAATCACATCTGGTGCTTGGCGCATCGCATTTTTTAAAGCATTTTCAAAAGAGTGGGTGTCGATACCTACTTCGCGTTGGTCCACAATAGATTTTTTGTGAGCATACACAAACTCAATCGGGTCTTCAATCGTCACAATATGGCCACTTTGATTTGCGTTACGATAATCGATCATCGAAGCAAGCGTGGTCGATTTGCCTGAGCCCGTTGCCCCCACAACCAATAGCAAGCCACGTTTACGCATAATCAGGTCGTGCAAAATATTAGGTAATCCGAGTGAATCAAAATCTGGAATTTCAGTTTTAATATGGCGTATCACCATGCCAACTTCGCCACGCTGGCGGAAAACGTTAATCCGAAACCGCCCAACATCTTTTCGGCCAATGGCAAAGTTACATTCTAGTTGCTCTTCAAACTCGGCAATTTGTGCTGGCGACATTATGCCGTAGGCAATCTCTTTTACCATGCCTGGTTGCATAATTTGATTATTCACAGCTACGGTTTCGCCTTCAATATCCATATGAATAGCGGCACTGGTACTGAAAAATAAATCAGAACCGTTATTGTCTGTCATAAATTTTAAAACAGGTGTGATATCGATTGCTGCCATAATTACTCCAAATTTCACATTAACTTAACTATATCATAAGCATTATTTTTTAACACATAGCATAAGTTAAATCAACATCTTATTTAATGAAGTTCAGCCAAACATTTAAGTATTGCTGTTCAATGTCTTTTGCAAATTGTGCCGTATCAAATAGCTTTGATTTGCTGGTTTCTGCATCAAGTTTTTGTTTGATTTGCATTATTTTTGTAGGATTTTGCGCAAAATCTAAAGCTTTCAATTCGTATTCTTGCAAAGAGTTCGTAATTAGTTCAGGCAATTTCACGCAATTTAGCAAGCTAGCAGCTACGCGGCTAGCAAAGGTGTTACCCATACAAGTCAGCACAGGCAAGCCCATCCATAAGGCATCGCTGGCGGTGGTATGGGCATTATAGGGCAGGGTGTCTAGAAACAAGTCAGCATTCACGTGGCGGGCAAGGTGTTCTGCAATCGGCACGCGTGGTGCAAAAATTAAGCGTTTTGCATCCACGCCCGCATGGGTTGCTTCATCTTGTAAGTTTTCTTTTGCCCACGGGTTGCATTCTAATAGCCATAGCACGCTATTAGGTGCTTGCCTGAGTAGGCGCATCCAAACCGCAAATACATCAGGCGTGATTTTAAACGTTTGGTTAAAGCAACAAAATACGAACGCATCTTCCGGTAAATGGTGGCTGGCTTTGGTGCTGGGTTTGCCGCTAGATTTAAAGATAGGGCGTCCGCTATCGTTGGGTTGATAGCAAGGCAAATACAGCACTTTTTCGCTAAAGTCGGCTTGATTGGGCGCAATGGTTTTATCCGCTATGATGTAATCAAACAAGGGTTTACCGTTTAGTTCGCCCATGCTGCCTGCGAACCCTAGCCAATTTATATGAATTGCAGCAGCTTTAAGCGCCACAATGCCCGTGCGGCTGGTTTGAGTATATCCCGTTAAATCGACTAGTATATGCACGCCGTCATCTTGGATTTTTTTTGCTGCCTCTTGGTCGTTAAGTCCGCGAATATCTACAAACTCATCAAATGCCTGTTGCAAGCGCTTGCGCTCGGGCGTTTTATCGTCAGCGCCATATGAATACGCCACAATATCAAACTGTGTTCTGTCGTGCTTTTCGATGAGCTCGGAAATCAAAAACGCCAGCGGATGCAGGCGAAAATCGGCAGATAAATAACCAATTTTAAGCTTTTTAACACTGCTCTGCAGGCCAATATCCATGAGGGTTGCAGGCATGTATTTATAAAGGTTATTTGCCCAATTACTTGCGCATTGTTTTTGTTCTAGCGCAGTGGTGCCAGTCATTGCGATAAACGCAAAAGGCGAAATTTGTGCTGTTGGCACGTGCATGACCCAATCGCGTAGTTTGGTAATTTGTGCATCTAAGCCAGTCCAGTCGCACATATGCTGTTTTTGATGCACTAAGTGGGCGAGGGCGTGGTGTAGTTGGGGGTTTAACTGCAAAGCCTGCGCGTAACTGGCAATCGCTTTATTGAGCTGACCTAATTCGCGCTGAATATTGCCTAAATTATTGTGCGCATCTGCGTCTGTCGGGTCAAGTTGAATAGATTGCATAAAGCTCGCCAGTGCTGATTTGGCTTTACCTAGCTCGCGTTGCGCATTGCCTAAGTTATACCAATAGATCGAATTACTGGCTTGATACTGCAAAATTTCTTCAAAACAAGCTTCTGCTAAGCTAAAGTTGCCCATACTATGCGCCTGATTGCCCAGCCCTTGTAGCGCATAGCAAAGCGCATTTTTAGCGTCACTACTTTTTTTATTGGCATTTAAAATCCGTCTAAAGTAGCCTGCGGCCTCTTCAAAGCGCTGTAACTCCACGCACAAATTACCGC
>JAIYEJ010000159.1 GCA_027487055.1 Methylotenera sp.
ATCTGCTAGGTTTTTGCTCAATCCCAGCTTAGGATAAAGGGCTGCCAATGGATTGCCAGAAGCTCCAGCTGCAAGTGCGGTGTGCCGCTCGATTAAAGTCACGTGAATACCGCGTTTAGCCAATGAATATGCCATGCTACAGCCAGCAATCCCGCCGCCAATTACAATCGCAGTTTTCATAGAAATTCACCGACAAATGTACCGCGCAACATTTCACGCTTTTTGCCAAACCCGGCTTGTTTTTCTACTTTAAAACCAACCGCTTGCAAACCGCGTCGCACAAGGCCTGCACTGGTAAAAGTTGCAAACGTAGAATTGGCTTGTGATAATCGTGCAATGTGCGCGAAAACATCTACAGTCCACATCTCTGCATTTTTGGCTGGCGCAAAGCCGTCTAAAAACCACGCATTGGCTTTTTTGGTAAGCTGAGGTAGTACGAGGGCAATGTCATCGACCTGCAAGGAGAGCCGGATGCGGCCTCCAGCGATGCTAAATTGATTTGTGCCGGATTTGAGTGTTTCATATTGATTTAATAACTCACTGGAAATCACAGAAAACTGAGGCCATAACGCGTGTGCACGGCTTAAATCGGCTATTTTTAGCGGATATTTTTCAATGCTGTAGAAGTGTAGTTGCGCATGCTGAGGTGCACGAGTTAGCCAAAGCGCGCTTGTGACTAAAAAGTTAAGCCCTGTACCAAAACCTGTTTCGATAATGGTAAAGGCTTCAACTTCAAGCGACTTAAAACGCGTTTCAAGCTGGTTTTGCGCAATAAACACTTGATTGGTCTCTTCTAAACCATCATCTGTTGAAAAATAAATATCATCAAATATTAAAGAGTAGGGCTGACCGTCGCGCCATTCCAGAGCGGTAAATAGTCTGTTTTTCATAACATTATTTTATCAGTGTTAGGCAAGATTGCATTTGCAAATCTCATGCTATATACTATTGCAATATACATTGAAATTGGGAGTAAACATCATGAGTAATAGCACTGTTTTTATTAATAATCGAACCCAAGCCGTGCGCTTGCCAGCAGATGTGCGCCTACCTGAAGATGTTAAGCAAGTCAGCGTGCGTGCCGTGGGTAAAGAGCGTATTATCGCGCCGCTGCAAGCAAGCTGGGATAGCTTTTTTATGGGTGAATTAAAAGCAAGCGATGATTTTATGACAAACCGTGCCAGTCAAGAACAGCCTGAGCGTGAGGCTTTTTAGTGCTTACTTATTTACTCGATACCAATATCGTTATCTACGTGATTAAACGCCGCCCCATTGAGGTCATGGAAACGTTTAATCAAAACACTAGCCGGATGTCAATATCAAGTATTACCTTAGCAGAGTTAATGCACGGCGCTGAAAAGAGCGCAATGCCAGCCCATAACTACAGAGTGATTGAAGATTTTTGTAGTCGCCTAGAAGTGCTACCTTATACACCGAAAGCAGCACAACATTATGGCAGCATACGCGGCGCATTAGAGAGAGTAGGTCAAACAATCGGCGTAAATGATTTACACATTGCCGCTCATGCGCGGAGCGAAGGTTTGGTTTTAGTCACCAATAACATCAGAGAGTTTGAGCGGGTGCCTGCTTTACAGTTAGTGAATTGGATTGAAGATAAATGATTGCCAAATAGTACTTTAAGTCCTAACTAGAGCATTTAAAATTTGAATACACCATTCTAATAAACTTAGCATTAGAAGATTTTATGAGTGAGCATGTTTTAAAACAAAATAAGGGGTGATGAAATGTTAAATATTATTCATTTGGCGCAACGCAAGGGAGTGCGTTCTACGACTGCTGGCGATTTTAACTTGGTAATTATTCCTGCAATTGCTTTAATTTTTTTGGATGGATCAATTGGCCATTAAACCCGTTGAATTCAAAAATTGGTAAGCCGACTTTTGAGTATGGCAGCTTCAGTTCTCAAGACACTAAACTTATTGTTGAAGGAGTAAGTTTAATCTGTACAACCCCCCCCCTCTTTTTTACGTAGCCAGTGTGAGGAATTTATAAAAGCTGTTAATCCAAATCAACCTGTGCAGGTAACTTTCTTTAAGTCAAAAGGAGTTTTCGGTATTAGGTATATCGTGCTCCAAAGTCTTCAGCAGCAAGAAAAAATCTTGTTATCCTCATCGGAAATTAAGCATTTGCAAGCGGAAGCATACAATAAGCAACTTTAAATCAACAGGTTAATGATGATATTTTATTTATTTTCTCACTTTTGTTTATTTATCGCAAAAAACTGAAATTGAAATAGTGCAATGCGGTGGACAAGTTTATAGTACGCCGCATTGCTCAATATCAATTTAAAGTCCCTCGGCGATTCTCAGGTTTTGCCAATAGCAAATGCACATCACTCAAGGCGCGCTCTTCAAAGCCACCTTCGCAATAGCAGAGGTAAAACTCCCACATTTTAATAAATTCTTCTGAATAACCTAATAGGCGCACTTGTTGAATATTTGCAAGGAAGTTTTCGCGCCACATACGCAAGGTAGTGGCGTAATGTGGACCAATATCTTCTAAATCAAATAAGCGCATATCGCTTGCTTTGGTAATGCTGCTTAGCATGGCGGTGTTAGAAGGAATATTGGAGCCTGGGAAGATATAACGCTGAATAAAGTCGACCGATTGAATCGCGCTTTCAAAACGCTGGTCGGCAATGGTAATCGCTTGTATGAGCGCTAAACCATTGGGTTTGAGGAGTCGGCTCACTTTGGCGAAGTAGGTATCATAAAACTGGTGGCCGACTGCCTCGACCATTTCAATAGATACCAGTTTATTGTATTCCCCCTTAAGGTGGCGGTAATCTTCAAGCAACAGGGTGATTTTGTCTTGCAGGCCTGCGGCTTCAACGCGCGTTTTGGCAAGAGCGTATTGTTGTTGTGAGATGGTGGTGGTGGTGACTTTGCAACCATAGTGTTGCGCGGCGTAAATCGCAAAGCCGCCCCAGCCTGTGCCGATTTCGATGACGTGGTCTGTGGGTTTTAAATCTAATTTATCACAAATGGTTTTGAGTTTAAGCTCTGATGCCGCTTGCAGCGTTGTTGTAGTCGCATCAAACATCGCGCTGGAGTACATCATTGTGGAGTCTAAAAACAGCGCGAACATCTCATTGCCTAAATCATAATGGGCGGCAATATTTTTGCGGCTACCTTCAGTGGTGTTGCTATTAAGCCAATGCAACACCTTCATGATCGGCTTGCTCAGCCATTGGTAACCGCCTTCTAAGCTATCCATTACGCTTTGGTTAATAGCCATTAAACGAATCACATTAGTGAGATCATCGGCGCTCCAATACCCTAGCATATATGCTTCACCTGCGCCTATGCTGCCACCAAAGGCGATTTCACCGTAAAACCGAGGATCATGCACAGTAATGCTTGCTGTGATTTGATTGTTGCTACCAAACTGATGGACTTCTGTGCCATCCTGGATGGTGAGTGACCCTTTTTGCAAACCAGTTAAGCGCTGCAGGATTTTTTGTTTAGCAAAATTTGCCACCCACTGCGAGCGGCTTTTCGCTTTTAAAGGGGCGGTTAA
>JAIYEJ010000048.1 GCA_027487055.1 Methylotenera sp.
CTTATGCACTAAAAAATGCCGTGTTTGCTTCATCTGAAATCGCTACATTGGTTAATTTTGCTTTTTGCAAAATCTCCCAGAAATAGCGGTAAGTTGCGCGGTCGTGCAATTCGCCTGCATATTGAATTGGTCCCCAGTTGACAGCTTGTGCTGCAAGCAAAATGTTGGCTGCGTCTGACACTTCATCATAGTTTGGTTTCATGGCGTCGACAATTGCTTGGATTTGTGTTGGATATATGCTCCACATGCGCAAAAAGCCAAACTCATTACGCGCACGGCTTGCATCGTTATAGGTTGTTTCAACATTTTTTAAATCTAGTGTCACGTTATGCGCTGGTACAACTCCGTTGGCAAGTGCGGCAGCAACCACTTCAGCTTTGGCGCGAGCCAACAAGCGATGTTCAAATTGACCAGGACTACGCATTGCGCTGGCCGGAATCGCACCATGATGGGCACTGACAAAGTCCATCAATCCAAAGTCTAGTACTTGTAGCCAAGGCAATTTGGCAATTTCACATACTTGTTTGAGTGCGCCGTGTGTTTCAATCAAAATATGAATCGGAATTTTACGGCTGACGTGATTTTTTTTAGCAACTTCTTGAATATAAGAAATCATTTCAGATGCTTGAACAAAATCAGTGCATTTTGGAATGGTAATATAACTTAATACATTGCCAGCACCACCTACTAATATATCAATATCTTGGCGCCAACTAGGATGTGTGTAGTCGTGTATGCGTGCACCAGCCATTTTGTGTTTGTTAGTATCTGAGTTAAGAACGCTAACGATCATTTCTGCGTGCTCACGCTCGAAGCCTGAGGCTGCACCATCTTCGCAATCGCATGTAATATCGAATACTGGGCCAATACTGTCTTGCAGGGCAAGTGCTTTTAAAATGAGCTTTTCGCTACCTGCGAAGTGTTCGCAAGCAGGAATGAGTGGAAACGGTTTTTCGCCACCGAATAAGGCTTCATTTGGGTGAACCATAATTAACTTTTCCTTTTAGGCATTGCTACTGTGTAATCTAAATCTAACACCACATTTTGGTGGTAGCCTTGTTCTGATTTAATTGTATTAATCTCAGTTGGCGTGATATTTTTTAAGCCCACCATGCGTAACCGCAACGCACCAATATCAGCATTATTGAGTTCCCATTTATCCAACACTTCGGTGATGGTATAGATCGTATCGCCAGCAAAGCTTGGGTTGGAGTGGGTGCCACCGTTGATGGCAAGGATGCTGAAGGCGTTTTCTAAGCCCTCATAGCTCAATGCGCGGCAAGCTGAAATCACGATTCCGCCATAGACTAATCTCTGACCAAAACTTGAATTTTTCATTAAGTAATCATCAAAGTGTAAACGCGCATTGTTTTGATACAGTCTTGTAGCCATCGAATGTTCGGCAGGATTAATCGTAGTGCCTGCGACATGGTTGATGCGCTCGCCTATTTGGTAATCATCCCAAACATATTGGCCACTCGTCGCTTTTGGGTCCAACTTACTTAACGATAAATACGAAGGTATTCTTAAGTTTTCTGGTTCAACAAAACTCGGCAATGTGGGTACAACCGTCATAGGGGCAGGTCTGCTCATGTCGTTTTTATGTACCATCACCCAGCGCACCCAATTTAAAACAGGTTCACCATGTTGATTCACAGATGTTGAGCGCACGTAAACTACGCCACTTTTGTTATTGGAGTTTTGCCTTAAGCCTATAACTTGGCTAGAAGTGCATAATGTATCACCCACGAATACGGGCTGTATAAATCGTACGTCGGCATAGCCCAAATTCGCCACGGCATTCACCGAAATATCTGGCACCGTTTTGCCAAATGCAATATGGAAAGCCAGTAAATCGTCAACAGGTGTAGCTTTGTAACCCAATGATTGTGCAAAAGGCTCGCTGCAATGCAAAGGGTTACGTTCTCCAGTGAGAGCGATATATAGTGCGCAATCGCCAGCAGTAATAGTGCGCGGCGTGGCGTGCTGAATCACTTCATTCAAAATGAAGTCTTCAAAATAGCGGCCAGCATTGATTTTGCTGGTATAGTTTTTGTTGGTTGTCATTTATATAAACTCTTCTTCTAGCTCTGCAATCATTTCGCTTAGTTTTAATAAACGCTGCGCAGCTTTTACATGATGATGTTCCACGAGTTTATCTTTCACAACTACTGTGCCTAGGCCTGACTCGTTGGCTTCTTTTAATGCGGTGATTATGCAGCGGGCTTCAGCCACTTCTGATGCTTTAGGGGTGTAAGCATCATTGCTATAAGCGATTTGGCCTGGGTGCACTAAGGTTTTGCCATCAAAACCCATATCGCGACCCAAGCGGCAAGCGTATTCAAATGCGTGCACGTTTTTAAAGTCACTTGTAATACCATCTACTACGCAACGACCATAAGCTCTTGCCGCTAGAATAACTAATGATAGCGCCGTAATAATTGCGCTTTGTTCGTGCGTTACGCGGGCATATAGCTGCGAAGTTAAATCAGAAGTCGCAATCATCATGCAGATAATGCGGTCGGATGCAGCCGCAATTTCTTTTGCATTTAACACAGCAATCGGGCTTTCAATTAAAACCATAATGGGCATGTGACTGCCGCCAGCATCGTCCAATAACTTAAGCGCTGTATTAACATGCGCAGCAGATTCAATATTGGGGAACAAAATAGCATCCGCGCCTATGTTGGCGACTGCTTTTATGTCGTCATGTCCCCAAATAGAATCTAAATTATTAACTCGAACTATAACCTCTCTTGCGCCATAGCCACCTTCCTTAACGGCAGCAACTACATTAAGGCGAGACTCTTCTTTGGCAGCCACCAATATTGGGTCTCCAAGGTCAAGAATCACACAGTCTGCGGCTAAAGTACGCGCACGATTTAAATAATGTAGATTACAACCTGGCACGTAGAGCATTGAGCGGCGAGGGCGAAAATTAAGTTCCATAGTTAAACCTAACGAGACCGTTTAAAGGTCATTAAAATAATTAAAATGATTATATAGACCGATTTATTTACCTGTCAACAAATATCTTATGTCTTATATAAGATATAAAACACTAGACTATTTTTAATTGATGTGTTTTAATTATTTA
>JAIYEJ010000016.1 GCA_027487055.1 Methylotenera sp.
AGGCTAAATTGTTACAAGAGAAGCTACGCATTAATGATCTGATTTTGCCAGTAGATCACCTTGCAACCCGCGTCTATAGCCAAAACCGTGAGGTTGCTATTTTAGAGTATCTCTCTTGGTCGAGCTATTTTTTCTGGGGCGCATATAATATTAAAGATCAAAATTCATCTACCAATGTGACTAAAAGCGTGCATGGCGTTGCAGAATCTAGAAGCCCTGCCAAAGTATTTACTGCTAACAACACGCCTTATTTTGTGAATCATCTTGAAAAGCTGCCTTCCCCCACAGAAACTTTTGTGCGTAACTATGGCCCGCGCTTACATCATATGGCGCTTGCGGTGAAAGATGGTGAACGTGATGGTGTTGAACATATTGATTTTGTAGTAAACGCAATTGCTGAACAGGGCAAAGGTTTCTTGCTAGATGTGATTGGCTCCAAAGAGCAGGGCTTAAAACAAATATTCTCAAATGCTTCAGAACATTCATCACTGATTATTGAATACGTACAGCGTTATGGTGATTTTGATGGTTTTTTTACTAAAGAAAATGTAGCCGCGTTAACAGAAGCGGCGGGCGCAGAAGAGGGTGTTAAAGCTTTTAACTAAATGAATGCGTTAATTGGCATAGTATTCGCTAGTTAACACTAATATCACCATATAATGATTATATAAATGAAAATATCCTCCATAGAGTACGCTTCAGTAAAAGCTTATGATGAATTATTAGATCAGCATTTACGACCACGTGCTGTTGCTAAACCGTTGTTTGATTATCTAAGCTCGCTTGATGAAAAAGAACTTCAAGATAGGCGACATGCTGTAGAAGCAACTATTATGGCGATGGGGATTACTTTTACGATTTACTCAGATGCTGGAAATATAGACAGGGCTTGGCCTTTCGATGTGGTGCCTAGAGTTATGAGCAGACGTGAATGGGAGCCGATACAAGCGGGTTTGAAACAACGTCTGACAGCTTTGAATATGTTTATTAACGATTTGTACAATAAACAGCAAATCGTCAAAGATGGTGTCTTTCCAATCGAAGTACTAAAAGGCTCAGCAAACTTTAGAAAACAGTGCGTAGGTGTAACGCCTAGATTTGGTGCGTGGGCACATATTTGTGGCACAGACTTGGTGCGCGATAGTGACGGTACAATGTATGTGTTAGAAGATAACTTACGTGTACCTTCAGGCGTTTCTTATATGCTAGAAAATCGCCAAATCATGAAGCGCATTTTCCCAGAGTTGTTTAGAACATCTACCATTTTACCCGTTGATGATTATCCAACGCAGTTATATAACACCTTGGCTGCACTTTCTCCACGTAGCGGCGAAGTACCGGTTATTGTCGTTTTAACGCCTGGCATTTATAACTCAGCATATTTTGAGCATAGCTATTTAGCACAGCAAATGGGCGTGTATTTAGTTGAAGGCTCAGACTTGATGGTGGACGAAAACGATGTTGTTTACATGAAAAATATCACAGGTTTACAACGTGTAGATGTGATTTATCGTCGCATTGATGATGACTTTTTAGACCCTGAAGTGTTTAACCCTGAGTCGGTGTTGGGCATACGGGGTTTAATGCGTGCTTGGCGCAGTGGAAATGTGGCCATTGCTAACGCGCCGGGCGCTGGTGTGGCAGATGATAAGGTTGTTTATACCTTTGTGCCAAAAATCATTAAATATTATTTAGATCAAGATCCAATATTGCAAAACGTCCCAAGCTATATGTGTATGTATGAAGACCAACGCGATTATGTATTAAAAAATTTAGATAAACTAGTAGTCAAGCCTGCTAACGAATCTGGTGGATATGGCATGCTTATTGGACCGCGTGCTACACAAGCGGAACGTGATCAATTTAAGGAGCTTATTTTAAATAATCCTCGCAACTATATGGCGCAACCAACGTTGAATATTTCGACTGCGCCCACTATCATAGAAGGACAACTTGCTCCTAGACACCTTGATTTGAGGCCATTTGTGTTGCAGTCCGACAAGCTATACGCCACTACTGGCGGCTTAACGCGCGTGGCGATGCGTCAAGGTTCACTCGTGGTGAATTCATCTCAAGGCGGCGGTAGTAAAGATACTTGGATTGTAGAGGAGGATGTCTGATGCTGGCGCGTGATGCAGAAAACCTCTATTGGATGGCGCGTTATTTAGAGCGCGCTGAAAATACAGCGAGATTGATTATTAAGATTTCTGATACCTTACTCGATATCCCTAATGGTGCCTCTTTAGGTTGGGGGACATTGCTAAAAGTAGCTGGTTTAGATCAACTGTATCAAGAGTATTACGATGATGCGAATGAAAATGACATTATGCATTTTTTAATTGCTGATGAACGTAATCCAAGCTCTATATTGGCTTGCGTAAAATTTGCACGCGAAAATACGCGTACTTTGCGTGAAATGTTGCCTGAAGATCTATGGGAACGCATTAATGGCTTGTATTTATATATTCAAAATAACCTGCAAGAGGCTTCCAAAAATAGGCGTAATAAGTATATGTTTTTGCAAAGTATTATTAGCCAGCGACACGCAATTATTGGTTTAATTGCCTGCGCAATGGAGCAAGATTTAGCATATCATTTTATTAAGCTGGGTCGCAGTATTGAGCGAGCCGATATGACCACGCGCATTATGGATATTAACTATGCAATCTCTTTGCCTGAAGATCATCCATTATTCGAAATCACCATGCAAACCTTATGGGCAGGTATTTTAAAATCACTCTCTGCATTTCAAACGTATCGCAGGCTTAAGGCGTTTCATGTCAATATGCCAGACGTAGTGGACTTTTTATTTCACGAAAAGCGCTTCCCAAGAAGTGTTAAGCACTGCCTTGCTGAGATAGACGCTTGCTTGCAATTAATGCCGCAAAGTGAAAAAATAATCATTGCAACGAATTCAGCTCTAACTAATCTTAGCCAGTTAAACACAAAAGCCATGAACCTTACTAAACTTCATGAATATATTGATGTATCGCAACTATATTTAGGCAAAATTCACCAAGCTATCGATTTGGTTTATTTCCGTGCCTATGAAACCCAGGCCTCAGCCCAAATCTCAGCATGACTTATTGTTTAGCGATTCATGCCAACGATGGCTTGGTGTTATGCTCGGACTCGCGCACGAATGCAGGCTTTGATAACATTTCGGTTTATTCAAAAATGCATCGATTTGTTTGGCCTGGCAATCGCTTTCTTACGATTATGTCATCAGGTAATTTAGCTACTACTCAGGCTGTTATTAGTAAGATTAGGCAAGATTTAAATCAACATGCCCTCATTAACTTACTCACAGTGAGCAGTCTGCATGAAGCTGCCGATTATGTTGCGAGTACGAGTACCGAGGTACAAAAAATACAAGCTGCACGCGATACGAAAAGCATCAGTTTCGAGGCTACTTTTATCATTGCGGGCCAAATCGGTACGCAGCCTATGGAAACCTTGCTTATTTACCCACAAGGTAATTTTATTTACGAATCGGAAGTGTATCCTTTTTTACAAATTGGCGAAATAAAATACGGAAAACCAATACTAGACCGAGTTGCTAAACGCGATATTTCACTAGAGGCTGCAGCAAGATGTGCTCTCGTCTCGATGAATTCAACTATTAGAAGTAACCTAACCGTTGGTCCGCCAGTGGAACTTCTTATTTACAAAAAAGATGCGTTAGAAATGAGCACATATATGCTACTGACTGACAAAGATGATTTTGCAAAAAAATTATCAGAATCATGGGATAGTGGCCTTAAGCAAGCACTGGAGTCACTTCCACGTTTTTCATGGGAAGTCGCAAAGTAGCACCCCATAATAATCATTTTTTTTAGGTTTTTTAACCTTTGCCATTATCCTTTGAATAGACTATGATTATCGTTAAATCAAAATTTAAAAATTAAAGTTCACTTAAATATTAGGCCATGACATATTGTCTTTCAATTAACACTAAGCAGGGCTTAGTATTGTGTTCTGATTCCCGCACCAATGCTGGGTTTGACAATGTTTCGACTTATAATAAGATGCACACTTTTTCATGGTTGAATAATCGTTTTTTCACCATTATGTCGTCAGGTAACTTAGCCACAACGCAATTAGTATTAAAAAAAGTTCGTTCAGATTTAGACAATGGCACTGTACCTAACTTGTTGAGTGTGAATACCATGCAAGAAGCGACGGATTACGTGGCAAATATCAGCACGAATGTGCAAGGTTTGCATGTGGTAAGAGATACTGGCAGTACAAATTTTGAGGCCACGTTTATTATGGCAGGCCAAATTGGTGCGCAAACCCCAGAGACTTCACTCATTTATCCGCAAGGCAATTATATTTGTGAGTCTGATGAACATCCATACTTGCAAATTGGCGAAATAAAATATGGTAAACCAATTCTAGATCGCGTTATTAGCCGTGATACTGATTTAAACCATGCCTCACGTTGTGCTTTGGTTTCAATGAACTCAACCATTCGTAGTAACTTAACCGTCGGGCCACCAATTGATTTGCTGATTTACGAAAAAGATAGTTTAAATGGTGGTCGCTTGGTACATCTGACGGAGAATGATACGTTTGCCAAGCAGTTTTCTGATGCTTGGAATGCGGGTTTGGCAAAGGCCTTACAAGAGTTGCCTCGCTTTGAGTGGGAAGAAGAGTCTTTCCAATCTAACCCGATACAGCAACAAAACTACTAAAAACAGCCAATTTTTTTAATTGGCTTTTGTTTTAAATTGCTTCCCATCTTAAATCGAGCGTAAATGGAAACCTTGGGTTTCGATTTTCTTCCATAATTTGTACTTTGCCAGGCGTGTGACCATGCCCCCAAAAGCGAGCAAAACGTCTTGCCTCTGCTTCATTCGCATTTATGGGGAAAGTACTGTAATTACGCCCACCCGGATGCGACACATGGTATGTGCAACCGCCGATAGATTTGCTACTCCATGAGTCTATCAAATCAAATACCAGTGGTGCTTGTACACCTATCGTTGGATGTAAGCCAGACCATGGCGCCCAAGCGCGATAGCGCACGCCCGCCACATATTCCCCTGCAACACCAGTGGCTTGCAATGGCAGTGGCCTGCCGTTACAAGTAACAATATGCCTGCCGTTAGTTAAGCCGCGCACGCGCAATTGCATTCGCTCAACTGATGAATCGACATAACGCGCTGTGCCGCCAGCTGATACTTCCTCACCCATGACATTCCATGGTTCGATGGCTTGGCGAAGTTCAAGCTCCACGCCGTGGTAGGCCACCGTGCCATAACGCGGAAAGCGAAACTCGACAAAAGGGTCAAACCAGTGTTTTTCGAATTTGTATCCATAAGCTCGTAAATCTGCGACCACATCGGCAATATCTTGCGCAACAAAGTGTGGCAACATCCAACGATCGTGCAACTCTGTACCCCAGTGAATTAGCTTACCTTCATAAGGTTTGTTCCAAAACCGAGCGACTAAAGCTCTTAACAACAAACTTTGCAACAAGCTCATACGCGCATGAGGTGGCATTTCAAAGGCGCGGAACTC
>JAIYEJ010000051.1 GCA_027487055.1 Methylotenera sp.
ATACTCATAGACTCGCTACCAATATTAATATGGCGAATAAAATCTCTTTCATCATCTAGCGCTTTATTGATTAATTGCAACTCCTCTTTTATTGCCTTTTTGTTGGAGATATCGTTTAACATTGAAGTCTCTAAAAGCATATTAAAATAAGCCAATTTGCGTTGTGCTTTTAATAACTCGAAACGCTGATCGATTAAATGAATACGGTCAAAAATTGTCTCCAACTTTGTGGCTTTATCCATCACAGATTCTGGCGTGATGACTTTACCGCAATCATGTAACCATGCAGCAATTTTAAGCTCATAAAACTCTTTTTCTGTGAGGTTAAAGTCCTTAAACGGCCCCTTATTGGCTTTGATTGCCGCTTCTGCCAACATGATCGTGAGCTCAGGAACGCGCTGACAATGCCCTCCAGTATAGGGTGACTTTTCATCGATGGCATCAGCAATAAGCTTAATGAAAGATTCAAATAAGTTTTTTAGCCCCTCGATTAAATTGTGATTTGTTAAGGCTACAGCAGCTTGTGATGCGAGAGACTCAACCAAGCGCTGATGCGCTTCGGTAAACGCGACAATTTCTTTAGACTTTGGATCAATTGCATTAATGAGTTGTAACACCCCAATGATTTCATTTTCATGGTTTTTCATGGGCACTGTTAAAAATGATTTTGACCGATAGCCCGTTTTTTCATCAAATTTTCTTGTACCAGAAAAATCAAAACCTTCCGCTAAATAGGCATCTGATATGTTGACCGTCATTGCATTCACCACGCTGTATGCAGCAACCATATTCAAATTCGGTTTATTATCTTCTTGATAAAGAGGTAGTGGAGAAAATGGAATAGGCATTTCAGTGGTTCCACCCATTGCTATACCTAGGCTATGAGTGCGCATAATTTCGAATTTAAGCTTTTTATCTTCAGTGACTGTATACAAAGTACCGCCATCTGCATTTGTAAGCTCTTTTGCGCCGAGGAGTATCGTTTCAAGTAATCGACTATTATCATGTTCAGAAGAAAGTGCTACGCCAATAGCATTTAAGCGCTCTAACTGATTCAGCATTTCTTTTTGTTGCATTGAACTAACCTACTTAAAAATAAGTTTCACAAAATTAAATAAAAAGAAATTTCATTTTAATACCTGAAACTTCAATAATATCTTGATCACTTAGGGCATGCGCTTGCGCGCCAATTGATTGATCATTAACTATTGGGCGACTTGTACCAGACACATGCGTGATGAAATATCCATGTGGCCGCTTAGTTACCACTGCCACTTCTTGTGCTGAATTACCTAAAGTTGTCATTGCTTTATTTAAAGTAATTTTGTTACCAATATCTTGACCACTTAACACTTCTAAAAAACCATGTTTTGGATTGTCTAAAACTGCTAACGTTGCTTGACTAGCAACTGCTTGAGGTACGGGTGCTTGATTGCTTATTTGCGGTTGGTCTTCTAATTCGTTCACTTTAACATTAACGACTACTTTTTCCGCCACTTGTGCTTTTGATTGAGAGTCTAAATTTGCAACAGGTAGTTTTGTTGGGCGAACGACTACTGTATTTTCAAAACCGTGACTTGGTGGCGCTTTTTGCTGAATTTTATTTTCGTAAGTGAGCTCATATTTCCCAAACTTGATGACATCTCCATGCAAAAGCACATGCTTTTTGATTGGTTTAGAATTAACTAAAGTACCGTTTGTACTGTTGAGATCTTCTAAAAAAGAGTCATTGCCAATAGTGACAATCACCGCATGTTCACCACTCACGGCTAAATTATCAATATGAATATCGTTTGTGGGACGACGACCAATTGTCATTCGCTCCTTATTTAAAACAAACTCGCCAAACGAATTGCCCTCTAGAGAAAAATGTAACTTTGCCATAATCACCCTCATCTATTTCTTAGTTTATTACTTTTTTATCTAAAAATAGGATTTTAAAACCTAATTCTAGGCAATTTCTATCTGCCAAGTAAATTTTTAACCCAACCCTTTTCTGTCGGATATGGCTCTTCAACTGCTGCAATCACCACTGAAATATTGTCGCTACCGCCAGATTCATTTGCAGTTTGCACTAATTTTTTTGCAGCTAACGTAATATTACCATCAGCTTCTAACAAAATTTTTGTAATTTCTGCGTCATCTACTAAATCAGAAAGACCATCAGAACACATCAGGTAAATATCACCCACTTCTACATCATGCTCTTTGAGTTCCAGTTCCACATGTGGGTCTATGCCCAAAGCACGCGTTACAAGGTTTTTATGGCTTGCGTGTTTTGCTTGTGCTGGCGTAATTAAGCCTTCATTAATCTGTTCTTGTACTAGAGAATGATCTACAGTCAGTTGTGTGAGCACATCACCTCTCAAACAATACATCCGGGAGTCCCCAATATGCCCAACCGTCAATTTATTATTAGCAAAAATACCTACAACCAATGTAGTGCCCATTCCGGCACATTGCAGTTGATGTTTAGAAATTTGATAAATTGCCGCATTCGTTTTTCTTACTGCCTCGATTAGAAACTTCGATTCTGGCATCAAGTTTGATTCTGTCCTTTTTAAGACTGACTGTGTTTGCATTGCTTCAGTCATTTCTGCAGCAATCATTAAAACAGCAATTTCACTTGCCACTTCGCCTGCCTTGTAACCACCCATCCCATCAGCCAATATTAATAAACCAACGCTTAAATCGCTTGCGACAGCATCCTCATTGTGGTCTCTATGCATTCCCACATCGGTTAAACGCGCTACTTTAATGGCTTTACTTACATCCAAATTGATTCTTCTAAATACACATAAAGTTTGATACCATTTTATTGAAAAATGTACATTATTTTCTAAATTCCTGCGGTCTCACGCTAGCGGCCACTTTGTCTAGCACACCATTTATATACTTATGCCCATCCACTCCACCGTAAAGTTTTGCCAATTCAACGCCTTCATTAATCGCAACACGATAAGGGATGCTCATATCAAACATCAACTCAAAGGAAGATATACGCAATATTGCGTGTTCTACTGGGCTTAATTCCTCTATTTTTCTGTCTAAGAATGTCGATATTTGGTGATCAAGTTCAGTTATTTTGCCTGAAACACCTTCAAGTAAACTTTTGAAGTAAGCCTCGTCTGCTTTAGTATATTCAGGATCTTCTTGCGCATCTAAGACAATCTGCTTCATTTCACCAGTATTAAGCATGCCACGATAAACTGCTTTTAATACGAGCTCGCGTGACTTGCGACGATTTTGGCTTATCTTTGGCTTTTTTGCTGCTTTGGACTCTATGCCTTTAGATTTTTCTATATTTAGCGCATTCATAATGCACGTACCAAATTTGCCATTTCAATCGCTACTTGCGCGGCCTCAGTGCCTTTAACAAGCATACGCGCAAGTGCTTGCTCATCGTCCTCTGTGGTTAGTACAGCATTTGCAACTGGTACACCTGTATTAAGCTGAACCTCTGAAATGCCACGCGCAGACTCATTCGACACCACTTCAAAATGGTAAGTCTCGCCACGAATAATTGCCCCTAGTGCAATTAAGGCGTCATACTTTTCACTTAAGGCCATGTGCTGCAATATGAGTGGGGTTTCTAGTGCACCAGGCACAGTGGCAATGCGAATATCCTCCTTTTTAACACCCAATCTTAATAGTTCGGTATAGCAGGCTGACAATAAACCATCACACACTTCGGGATTAAACCGGGATTGTACGATGCCGATTTTCTTACCTGTGCCATCTAAATTAATATTAATTTTATTCAACAGATTCTCTTTATGTTCTTGAAATACTAAAAGTCTCTATTTTACCTTATTCAAAGCCATTATCAGACTAGCTTTGATTTTAAATACCACTTAAAACTATGGCCTAAGAAAACAATGCCCAAGCTTTTTGTATTGTGCTCCATACGCCATAGGCAATTGGAATCAGTACCGCAACCCAAGCAAGTTTTATCATTACAGCGCCTTGACCTGTTTGCGTACTTACACTAGCCTCTTTTGGCATAGATTTTTCATGGCCAATTTTTTGCACCGCTTCCAG
>JAIYEJ010000062.1 GCA_027487055.1 Methylotenera sp.
GACCCATTCCCAAATCAAACAACCCAAAATACCCAATTGCCGTCCAGATGAGCGTTAACAAGCCAAATCGTTCAATTCCTAAACCATACATGGTGGTAGGTATGGTGAACAAACCCAACACCATCGGCAAGCCCGTCCCTAACAAGGACCAAACAAACGACTTCGATACCGATAAGTATTTAATCACATTGATTACTTCAAAATCTGCGTGATCACCAATGCCATCGTGGAAAGTGACGTTGCCATCATTGAAAATAACGCGATACGTTCGTGAGAATCGTATTTAGGAGAATCTTCCACTTTACGTTTTTTGACGGGTACAACAATTTGGCATCCAGACCTTATTTCAGGTTGTATCCTGATTAGACCCAAAAAATGGTGCGTTTTTGCACTACTACCATTTTGATAAATCACGAAAATTTTCTTCGTTTCGGCCAACTCCGTCGCACCTCCCGCCAACGCGATATAACGTCTCAATTTTAATGACTTGTCAAATAAAATTACATTTGGATTGTAAACCTCACCCAATACTCTAACCAAATTCTCTGTTGTAGGTATAATAAAACGATCGCCTGGCATCAAATGAATTTGCTTCGCTGTTGATTCAAACTTACGCATACTGCCACCCAAGACAATTGTATCGTAACTCGCATTTTCTACCGATACATTCACTGCTGCTTCTGGTACCTTATTGTCATCCAAATAAAGTTCATTCAGCATTTTTGACTTTAAGCGTTCATTCAACTTGGTTGGCAACTGCACTCGTCTTTGTCGTATGATGGAACTACCCTCTACATCACCAAAACTAGTACTACCACCTGATTGTAGGTATAAGTCATAAAGTGTCTGCTTCCTTGAACCCAATGGATATACACCTGGATATTTAAATTCTCCTTCGCAACGTACATAGACCTGTTCTCTGTAGTAGGGGTTTCTTGCCACCGTCACCACATCTCCTGGCGACAATTCAATATTTTCCAATGCTGTATCCTTCCAAAAATCACGGTGACAATTCAATTCAAAGATCGAAGCCAATGTCGTTTCATCTTCTACCTTCCTTGATACAATGATTTTACTGGTCAATGCCTCTCTGTTAAATCCACCGGCTAAAAACAAAAGTTTCGACACCGTAAGTCCTCTTCCGTATTCAAAACCGCCCGAGCGCATTACGTCGCCAAAAATAAAAACCTTGTCGTTTCTATTCATTTCCAAGCTATCGCCGATGGTAACAACGTCATTGTCCTCAAGTGATACTTTCACTTCCCCACTCATGATTTTATTTAACGGAAAAGTGAAATAAGAACGAACACCGTCATGGGGATTTCTGAACAACACAACTGTTGCACGGAGTGCATTTAAACGAAGTCCTCCGGCATTCAAAATGGCTTGTCTCATATCGATACTATCAGCCATAGAAAAATATCCAGGTCTTTCAACAGCCCCTTCTACTTTAATACGATTTACATACTTATCCGCAATAGAATTAACTGTCACCACCTCCGCACCTTTGAGTTTGAAACTATCAAGATCTTCTTTACGCACCGTGTAAACCTCTTTCTCATTGTCACCATAACGCATAACGTCTATGACATCCTTGTAGGCAATTTCTGTGTAGCCGCCAGCATAGTCGATAGCTGCCTTTAACTCCTCTCCTTCAAGTAATTCATAAACGGCAGGTGTTTTCACTTCGCCTTTCAATCGAATTCTCCGTTCATAAAAAGGAATGAAAATAATGTCGTTCTCCTGAAGTGATATGTCTGCAGATCTTGAACCTTTGGATAGAAAATCATACAAATCAATGGTTCTTACCGTTTTGCCATTTCTGATGACATGTATATTTCGATAACTTCTATTCAAACCAGGACCTCCCGCAGCATAAAGCGCATGAAACGCAGTACCCAGTGAAGGCAAATAATAGGCACCCGATTGTTGGGCACCCCAAATCATCACTTGGATGGTGCGAAATTCTGTTAACTGCAACTTTAATCTACTCTCACCGGTTCCTAAAGACGCGAAACCGTTTTTTTGTAATTGAGCAATTAAAACGCGTTCTGCTTCCGAAATGGTTAATCCACCCAAAGAAACCTTCCCCCCGTATGGAATAATCACACTACCAGAGGTTGATACGGTTAAGTTCATGGTTTGCTCCTGCAATCCGTAAATGCGAATTGACAGTCGGTCATTCGAACCCAATACATAATTCACAGTCGGTGCCAAATTAACACTGGGTGCAAATCCCATTGCATTATTGTCAAACAATTCATGGCCATAAATTGCCACCGATGTTTGCAGCACGTTTTCAGCAACATTCTTTCGATTTGATCCAAAAGTGTCACTGGCCTCTGGCGAAATTGACTGTTCACGTTTGAGTTCATCCACTTTCAGACCTTTGGATTTTGCCAATGCCTCAAGGTCACTTTCATTTAAACCTTGCAGTTTTGCAGCACGCAACACTTCCTCCCTTTGGGCACTGGTTAATTCTTTGACATTGATATTACTTAAATCTTTGCCCAACCAACCTTGCGCCTGCACATTGTTCAAAGTCATGAACAACAACCAACTTATTATCAAACAAATACGACCCATCTAATATCAAATTTAATAGAAACGAACTAACACCAACATCATTCAACTATGACCAATACGCTTTTCACCAGTAGCTGAATGTCTAATAAAATACTCGCGCTTTGGATATAGTTAATATCATATACCAGTTTTTCAGCATAATCATCCATGGTTGCATTGGGATTTGCTATTTGCGCCAATCCAGTTATGCCCGGTTTTACCAAATGTCGATCATTGTAATTTTTATTCTCCGCTTTACAGACTTCAACAAAATCTACTTGCTCTGGACGTGGACCCACCCAACTCATTTCTCCGCGCAAAATATTCCAAATCTGTGGTAACTCATCTAAACGAGACTGTCTTAAAAAATAGCCAATAACCGGAATGATGGTTCCGTCATTCTTATCGTTTCCGGCCCTGGGATTATTGTGATTTCTGATGAGACTACGAATCTTATACAGATAAAAGACGCGGCCATTTCTACCCACCCGTTGGTGTTTGTAAAATATATCTAAACCTCCAAAGAAAGGATATACAACAAGAACTGGAATTAGGATCAATATCGCAAATGGCAAAAGAATCAAACTGACTAGTATGTCAAATGCACGTTTTAACGCGCTGTTCACATATTTCGTTGCAATAATCTCTCTCGCCCGTTCACTGTTTATTGAGGGTTCGCTCGTCATTCGATCTTAAATTAATTTCATTTTGATTTGGCACCCGATAACCTACATGCAGAAATCTGAGCAAATTTATGGATATCCTTACACACTTTCATCTGCTTGCGCTAAAAAAATATTTTTCAAGCAAACAAACTCGGTTACACAAACGAAAACCAACATTACAAAGGAACCACGGGCTAGAAAACAGGCAATTTCTTTCTCATTTGTCATTGAGAACCGAATGCCCAAATACTCCCGTTGCAGACGGTTCATTCAACCCTAGATGTTTACAATTCGAAAAATGAAACAGCCCCATTTTCCTTGCACAAAACTAGGATAATTAGCACTACCATTCAGCAAAACTTGCTATTCACAAACTTTATCTACACTTATCCACGTGTTTCATTTGAATTTTGAAACATTCTAACTAAATTCGCTAAAAATTGTCAAACCGACACTAAACACGACAAAATAGAAAAACAAATAACATCAAACATGAATAAGAAACATTATTTGAAACATGCGATTCTGGTTTTACTGACCGTATTTTTCTCAAAACTTCAAGCCACAGACTATTATTGGGTAGGTGGAACATCTGATCTAGCCGTTAATGGAAACTGTTGGAATACTAGTCCAACGGCAACACCTACTTCTTCAACGGGGAAATTAGCATCGGGGACGTTCAATGCTGCTATGATTTCAACCGTAAACGGTGCTTTTAACGCATCATCCGGTGGCTTAGCAACTAACACATTTGATTTTAACAACAAAACCGCAATCAACTGCGTGGGTGCC
>JAIYEJ010000239.1 GCA_027487055.1 Methylotenera sp.
AGTTTGGCGTAATTATAGATGTGGTGATGATGGATAATATCTTGCAAACTAACCGCCAAGAGTTTGCTGGCCTAATGACTGGAACCCTCTTGGTCAGGACAATTTTATTTGGTCTTATTCCGGCTTGGTTAGTGATTAAGTATTTTCCAAAAGTTGAAAATACTTATGAGGAATTTAAATCTAGATTGAAGATATCAGGTGCACTCGTGCTTGCAATTGTGCTAATCATTGCGCCTTTTACTTCAAGCTATTTCTCGTTCTGGCGCGAGCATAAAATTACGCGTTTTTATGCAAACCCCACTTACACGGTTTATTCGGTGATTAAATATGTTACACAGCAAATTAATATTGCAAAAATAGTACCTCTAAAACATCTTGCGCAAGATGCGGTAATGAGAGACTCACCATCAAAAAGAACCGAATTGATGATAATGGTGGTGGGCGAAACCGCGCGCGCTGATCGTTTTTCGTTGAATGGCTACCATAGAGAAACCAATCCACTATTGGCCAAGCAAAATATCGTGAGCTTAAGCAATGTGTCTTCTTGTGGAACTTCTACCAGTGTTTCTGTGCCGTGTATGTTCTCATCAATGGGCAGAAAAGGCTACGATAAAGAAAAAGCTTTAAATCAAGAAAATGCACTCGATGTTTTGTTTGACCATGGTGTGCAAATTTTGTGGCGCGATAATAACTCAGACTCAAAAGGCGTGGCAACCCGTATGACGTACGAAGATTATAAAAGTCAAACGCTCAATCCAGCATGTGAAGGTGAATGTCGAGATATTGGTATGTTAAGTGGTTTAGACGAATATATTACTGCTAGAAAAGGCAAAGATATTTTGATTATATTGCATCAAATGGGTAACCATGGACCTGAGTATTACAGACGTTACCCCAAAGAATTTGAGAAATTTAAGCCCATGTGTATGACAGGCGAGTTGCAAGATTGCTCGCAAGAAGAAATTGACAATAGCTATGATAATGCGATTTTGTATACCGATTATTTTTTATCTAACGTGATTGATTTGCTTAAAAAATACGACGACACGCGTGCTACTGCGATGTTGTATGTGAGCGACCATGGAGAGTCATTAGGAGAAAATGGTTTTTACTTGCATGCAGCACCTTATATGATTGCGCCAAAAGAGCAAACCCACGTGCCTGCGATTATTTGGATGGGCAAACATTTTGATTATAAAAAAGAACAACTCTTGCCATATAAAGATTATGCGTTAAGTCATGACGATATATTTTGTAGCTTACTAGTCGCGTTTGAAATTGATACCAAGATGTGCGCAGCTAAAGAGGAAATGCTGCAAAAAAACTTAACCTTTGCAGCACATTAAGATTACTTACAGTCAATATGCTCTGGTGCATGCGTACTCATTTGATTTTGGATAATCCAAAAAACTGCTTGCACACGCTCATCTATATTGCAGGCATTTACATATCCAATGCTACCTTTTGTTTGCGTTACATAACGCAACACTGCTTCTTCTGAGTTAACAGAATATGGAGGTAACACACCGTTAAAGTATTGGCCATTCCAATAGTCAATCTGTGTTTTAGGCGCACTGCCTAGAACAGATTGTGAGAACTGAAGCCGCAGTGGGTGCTCGGTACTTAAATTCACAGGCTTAATACGTAATCCTTTTGGCCAATAAAGCTGCTTACGCCAATAAATAAGATTCAGTTGATTTGGGGCTAATCTGAGCTCATCCACATTTTGATTGCTAGCGACGATGATTGCGATGACTACCTTATTATCTTCGGCCAAAGCGGTGTTCGTCATTTGTATGACGCACAGAGACGCAATAAAAATAAAAAACTTAATCATTAGAAGAGGAATGCAAACGAAGCTAAAAATCCGCGGGGTGATTCAGGTTGATCACCACTGCCCCCTGTAAACTCAAGCTTTAATAACTGGGTTGGCTTAACTCGCCATGTTGTGCCTAACAACCAGCGCTCGTCAGAGCCTTCATTGGGGCGTTTAAGCGTCTCTAAGCGTGTTAACCAATACCAGTTATTTAAGCCAACAGCATTGAGTGGTACTGCAGTTTGTAAATAAGCGCCATTGCCGCCATCTTTGTTGTTGGTATTAAATCGTTGAAAAGCTTCACCACTGATTTCAACTTCATTTAAAGTTGTCACAAAATCTAGGCCCAACATACGATAACTTGCAGAATTGGGACCCCTTTCACGAAAAGATAAAATGGATATACCAATATCTGATTGATTTTTATAGCTAAACCGTGCTCCTTTTACATGTTCAAACTGCAGCTCAAAATCGTCATCTTCTTCTTGATCTTCGATAATCTCACCAAATAATTTGTATTCAAATGCGCCATTTAATAATGGCAATGCACCAAACACCATAGCGCCATTAGTGCCTGTTGGAAAGAGTCGTGAAGTAGCCATTGGGCGTGTGCTAGTCCAAACTAAGGGTGAGGCATGAAGCAAGTTCCAGCGGCTATTAGGGGTTAAGAAGCGACCACCCCGAAAATTGATTTTCTCTGATACATTGTAATCAAAATATAAACGTTCTAAATCAAAATGCCTTTCTTCGCGATTAAACTTTTGATCATCATTCCAAGCAAGTGGACGCTCTAATTCAAGCTCGCCAAAAAAGCTTAAGCGACTATCGTTTTGCCAAGTAAGTATTAAGCTAATTTCATTGATTGCAGCTTCAGCCTCTTGATTGCGGTGCAGAACTATACCGGCGCTTGAATAACCACCCAATTTGAAATTATCTCTCCAACTTACTGTTTCCTCAGCAAGTACAGGCTTGCATAGCGTCGCGCTCAAGGCTAGACTACACATCATGAAAGTAAATAATTTACGCATATTACGCTCCGCTGCCATTACATACGTAAGGCATTTTCAACAGACGAATATTGTCTCATAACTCCAATCTATCAGCTTGCTTAAACGTCTCTCTATACGTCAATTGTTGTTGTTAGCATTTTTGCTGGCAGGGTTATTGCCCGCCATGATAGTGAGTTTTTTAAGTTTTTATCAGGCTAGAAATGCGTTAAAAACCGAAATTAAACATGACTTGCAAACTTTGAGTGGTACGGTTGCAAATGATATCGAGCGCGTGCTATTTGAGCGTATGCAAAACGTGCATTCTTGGAGCCAGCTTGCAGTAATGCAAGATATTCAAATCGGTGATATTGATAAGCGCGTTTCTACTTTTTTACAAGAAGTACAAGTGAGTTATGGCGCAATGTATCATTCAATTTATGTGGTGAATACAACCGGTGTTGTGGTGGCGGCAAGTCATGCACAGCAAATTGGTAAGCAAATGATGACTACACAATTTTGGTTTAAGGTAAACATTGCCAATAAAACATTAACACTTAGCAAAATTAAGCATAACAGTTTGGCAATTTCACAAGATGTTATCGATGTGAACACGAATCAAAAAATTGGCACATTGATAGCAGAGTTTAATTGGCAAGTGATTCAAGATTTACTCAAAAATGTGATGCAAAAATCTACTGCTGCAGCTTTAATAGATAATCAACTTCATATCATTGCGTCCACCGCTAATTGGGAAAAAATTCAAGCCGATCATGAAATGCATGCTAGTCAAAAATTAAGTAACCGACTGAATTTACAGGGCTGGCAGGTCAGTATCGAAAAGTTGCATTCAGTTGCGGTAGCACCTGTTCATCGGCTTGGTTATGTTTTTTTAGCACTGTTATTAACAACGCTTTTTCTTGCCGCAGTTTTAGTAAGGCCAATCGCCCAATCAATTACGGAGCCGCTTGCTAAACTCACAAATTTTGTAAGTGGATTTGCTAAGAATAGAGTCGTGGAAGCTCCAAAAATTGGTCCACCAGAAGTGCAGGAACTGAGTTTCGCTTTTGAAAAAATGATGCAAGATTTAAAAAAGACGCAAGCCGATTTAACGCGTGCAGCCAAATTGGCTGTGGTGGGGGAAATGTCCGCTGCGATGAGCCACGAGGTGCGTACGCCACTTGGTATACTGCGCTCATCTGCTGATTTGCTCATGCGTGAACCTAAGTTGAGCGCAGAGGGTAGAGAAGTGCTAGGGTTTATTATTTCAGAAACTGAACGCCTCAATAAACTGGTTTCGAGTTTAATTGATGCTGCACGTCCACGCCAGCCTGCGCTTACCAATGTCAATTTGGTCGATATAGTGCAGAATGTGATTGCTCTTTTGAAAAGCCAAGCACAACAAAAAGAAATACAAGTGCTATTCACACACGTTGATAAAATGACTGTGCTTGCGGATGCAGATCAAATGACGCAAGTGCTGATGAACTTGCTGATAAACGCGATACAAATTTTGCCAAGTAAGGGCAAGATTGAAGTACATTTAACTGAAAATCTAGGCACGGAAAAGATAGACTACATTATTTTGGACGTACTAGATGATGGGCCAGGTATCGTGAGCGAAAACCAAACGCAAATATTTGAGCCATTTTTTACTCAGCGCGCTGGTGGTGTTGGCTTGGGCTTGGCGGTTGTAAAGCAAATTGTGGAAGCTCACGGTGGCGAAATCAACTATCAAACAAGTGCATATGGTGGCGCGCAGTTTAGAATTCGTTTGCCTAAAGTGGTGAGTTAATAAGGGTGTTAAGGTAACAAATATGGATAAACAAAAAATCATCTTAGCGGTAGATGACGAGCCACATATGCTGCGTTTGCTCGAAATCAGTTTAAAGCAAGCGGGCTATAAGCCAGTATTAGCGAGGGATGGCAAAGAAGCGCTTGATATCGTCAAAAATCAAACGATTGATTTGGTGGTAAGTGATTTACATATGCCGATTATGAACGGCTTAGACTTACTCAAGCATATTCGCCTGGAAATTGAGTCTTTGCCATTTGTGATGGTGACGGCAATGGGTGAAATTAAAACCGCAGTCGAAGCCATGAAAGCGGGCGCCGCAGATTATATTTTGCGCCCGTTTGATTTAGAAACTTTAGAATTAGCAATTGCAAAAGCTTTATCGGTAAAGCGTCTCACGCTTGAAAATACTTATTTAAAGTCCGTTAATGTCGCTGAATTTAAAGATAGCAGCCAAAGTGGTCTAATCGGCCAAAGTGCACCCATGTTGGCATTAAAACAACTGATAGTACAAGTGGCGCCCGAAAAAGCGACGGTGTTGATTACGGGTGAAACGGGCACGGGAAAAGAGCTGGTGGCAAAAGAGATTCATCAATCTTCCGGACGCAAAAACAGCTTGTTTGTGGCGGTGAATTGTGCGGCAATACCTGCAGAAATGTTGGAGTCTGAGTTATTCGGCCATGAAAAGGGGGCGTTTACAGGCGCTGTGAAGGAGCGCATTGGCAAGTTTGAACTGGCCGATGGAGGTACGCTTTTTTTAGATGAAATTACTGAAATGCCCATCCATCTGCAAGCAAAGCTGTTGCGCGCTTTGCAAGAAGGAGTCATTGAAAAACTGGGTGGTAATAAACAAATTCATTTAGATATTCGCCTCTTGGCGGCTACCAACCGTGACCCTCTGCAAGCGGTGAAAGCAGGTAAGTTGCGTGAGGATTTATATTATCGTTTAAACGTATTCCAGTTGAGCGTGCCACCTTTACGCGAAAGAGGCCAAGATGTACGCTTGCTTGCTCAGTATTTTCTAGCAAAGCTGATTAATAATAACGCAATCGAACTTATGAGTGAAGACGCCATCGCACAATTACAATCATATGATTGGCCTGGTAATGTGCGTGAGCTCGAAAATGTCATCGAACGCGCGACGATTTTATCGAGCAGACAAACCGTAAAACGCCAGCATTTACCTGCCGATATTCAACAAAATGGGATACAAACAAGTCATTTAAGCGCTGTAGAAACAGGCCTGGAAGGCGCAACAGTATTGGGTTCTAGAACATCTTTTTCCATTCCAATAATGATTGCAAAAATTGAAAAAGACATGATTTGTGCTGCATTAGAATTCACGCAAGGCAATAAATCAAAAGCAGCTAAGCTATTGGAAATTAGCGAGCGCTCGCTCTGGAACAAGCTAGACGCTTACAAGCTCAAGTAATAAATTCAATTCAATTTTTTATAAACTTCTTGACAAGTGATTCTTAACGTTGTTAAATTAACTACGTTACGTTAACGTTGTTAATTTAACAATGTAATTTTATAATAAATTTGTTAAAAGGATCATGCTGATGAATGTTTTTGAAAAGAATTATATAAAACCATTAATAATTGCTGTGACTCTCACTCAATCGCTATTTGCAAATGCCAGCACGGATCCAAGCGGTTTGTGGAAAACGCATGATGACAAAGGTAAGCCCACTGGTTACGTGCGTGTGCAAGAAGATAATGGCGTTTATACAGGCACTATCGAAAAAGGGTTAGATACGGATAAAGAAGAAAAGTATTGTACAGCTTGCAAAGATGAGCGTAAGGGCCAACGGTTGATTGGTATGATCATGATGAAAAATGTCAAATCAAAAGGCGAGGGTTATGAGGGTACAGAAATCTTAGACCCGTTCTCTGGTAACACTTACCGCGTTAAATTAAGTTTAAAAGAGACAGGCAAAAAGATGGAAGTTAGAGGCTTTGTTGGCTTTAGTTTGTTTGGCCGCACCCAAATGTGGGAAAGGGTAGAATAGGAATAACAAAATGGAAAATACTTATCTATGGCTTAAAGTAATTCATATCTTTGGTGTGGTATTGTTCTTAGGCAATATTATTGTTACGGGCTGGTGGAAAAATATGGCCGACTTAACCAAAAACGCACAAATTATTGCCTATGCTCAGCGGCAAGTCACACTTACTGACTTTATATTTACGGGAGGTGGTGTGTTGATATTGTTGGTGGCGGGTATGTTAAATGTCTATTTGCATGACATGAGTTACGAGACAAAATGGTTGGGGCATGGCATGGCAATATTTTTGGTTTCTGGTGTGATATGGGGTGCTGTACTTATTCCAGTACAAATAAAACAATCTAAAATGGCTAAAGCATTTGCAAGTAGTGGTGAAATACCTGCTAGCTATTGGAAACTATGTACAACATGGAATCTATTTGGCTTACTTGCTACCTTAATCCCAATAGCAAACCTTTATTTCATGGTATTTAAACCTGCTTAATCTTTGGAGAATGAATCATGCAATATGCAATTATAACAGGCGCATCAAGTGGGATCGGGCTAGAACTTGCAAGCATCATGGCAGAAAAAGGTCACCACTTAATTTTGGTTGCCAGACGTGAAGATCGTTTATTGGCGTTAAAAACTAAACTTGAGTCACAATTTAATATTAAAGTGATGATTGTAGTAATGGATTTATCAATACCTAATCAAGCTAAAATATTATATCAATATTGTATAGATCAAAACTTAACCGTAAATTGTCTGGTAAATAATGCGGGTTATGGTGATTATGGTCAATTTGATATATGCAAATTAGAAACATACCAAAATATGCTGCAACTTAATATTATGGCATTAACCGATTTAACCGCGCTATTTTTGGATGGCATGAAAAAGAGAAAATCTGGTCGAATACTCAACGTTGGATCGATTGCGGCTTTTCAGCCGATTCCTAACTTTAGTGTTTATGCAGCAAGCAAAGCTTATGTAATGCAATTTACTGAAGCGCTTAATTATGAATTACGTGGTTCGGGCGTAACGGTAACTTTATTAAGTCCAGGTGTGACTGAAACAGGATTTGTTGCACGTGCAAATATGCAAAATGCAGCCAATGCAAAGGGGAAGCTAATGGATGCATATTCAGTTGCGTTGCAAGGATATCAAGCCATGATGCAAGGTAAGTTAAACGTGACTCCAGGATGGAAAAATCAACTCATAACGTTTGGCAGCCGAACCATGCCATCAAGGGAAATGTTACTTAGAATATCTGCAATCATACTTAAAGAGACTAAAGCTAAATAAATAATGCCACCAAAACCTAAAACTGAAATTGAACGACAACAATTACGCACATTAATTATTGATGCTGCACGAGAGCTATTTGTAGCAAAAGGTGTAGAAGCTGTCACAATGCGCGAAATTGCAAAGCGCATTGGATATTCTGCAACCAGCATTTATTTACATTTTGCTGATAAAGAAGCTGTACTAAAAGCAATTTGCGATACGGACTTCTTGGCATTGGCGATATCACAAAAAAGTATGATGCAAATTGCAGATCCAGTAGAGCGTATGTATGCGCTAGGAAGAGGTTATGCAGCATTTGCATTAACTCACCCAAATCATTATCGGTTAATGTTTATGACTGCACATGGGCCTAAGAGCCCAGCCGATACAACTTTGCAGCAAAATAGTGCTGAGCAAGATGCCTATTATCAATTAAAATCAGTAGTTGCAGCAGTGCATGAATCTGGATGTTTTAGGCCAGAACTTAAAGATGTAGATTTAATTGCGCAAACAATTTGGGCTGGCATGCATGGGGTATGTTCGCTACAAATCACGATGGCAAAAGATACATGGATAAGCTGGAGTGAAATTTCTTCAAGACTGCAACTTATGCAAACAGTTTTAATGCGTGGATTATTACGGGAATAAAAATGAAAAACAAAGTAATTTACTTAATACTTAGCAGTATTTTTCTAGGGGCATGCGAAAAGGCACCAGAAGTAGTGCCGCCTGCTAAACCAGCACTCGTTGCTATCGTGAAAAAAAGTGAAGATAGTGGCGCGATGATTTTGGTAGGTGAAGTGAAATCGCGTTATGAATCTAATCAAAGTTTCAGAATTAACGGCAAAATCATTGAGCGAAAAGTTGAAGTGGGTAGCTTAGTTAAAAAAGGGCAAATATTAGTGCGTTTAGATGCCTCAGATACTAGATTAAATGCGGCAGCGGCTCAGGCTGATGTGACTGCGGCAGAAACGAGTTATGTGCTTGCAAAAGCAGAGGTAGAAAGGCAAAGGCAGCTTGTCAATAAAAAATTTATTTCGCAATCTGCATTAGATAAATATGAAGCAGAGCTCAAAACCGCTGCCGCACGCGTAAATCAAGCAAAGGCGCAGGCTGCAGTGTCTGGGAATCAGGCGCGCTACGCTTCACTCATTGCTGACCGCGATGGTGTGGTAACACAAATAAAAGCTGAACCAGGCCAAGTGGTTGAGCCTGGGGCAATGATTGCGCAAATTGTTGATTTGAAGCAAATTGAAGTGTTAGTAGCAGTACCAGAATCACGCATGGCTGGTCTGAAAGCTGGCGATGATGTGACGATAAAACTATGGGCTGATCAACAAAAAACCTACGTTGGCAAGATTCGTGAAATAGCGCCTGAAGCAAGTTCAGCCACTAGAGCTTTTGATGTACGTGTTAGCATTGTTGACGCAGACGAGGCAATTAAACTGGGCATGACAGCAGGTGTAAAATTTGCGAAAAAAGACCAAGAAAAACGAATTCTGGTGCCAACTGCAGCCCTCACCCAAATCAATAGCAAAACGATTGTTTGGGTAATAGATAAAAACAATATTGCAGACCCGCGTGAAGTTGTGGCTGGTATGTTTAATGAATATGGTACAGAAATTAAGAGTGGGCTAAAAGCCGATGAGGTAATCGCAATTGCAGGAGTACACACTTTAATAAAAGGCCAAAAAATAAAGCCAATATTTGAACAAAAAATATCAGAACAGAATATTACTATGCAAACTAACAGTGAAGTTTCACCATAATGGAACAACAATCAAAAGATAAACCGCGGTTTAATCTCTCAGAGTGGGCATTAAACAATCAGGTATTAGTCCTATATTTAATGATCATGCTCACGATTGCAGGTGCGCTAGCATATAGTAAATTAGGTCAATCAGAAGATCCACCGTTTACCTTTAAAGTCATGTTGGTGCGAAGTACTTGGCCTGGCGCAAGTGCGGTAGAAGTTGAACAACAACTCACAGATAAACTTGAGAAAAAGCTCCAAGAAGTACCAAATTTATACTACACCAGCAGCTATTCACGGCCTGGAGAGTCAATGATTTTTGTTGTGGTAAAAGATGACACATTCTCAGACAAGATTCCAGATACTTGGTATCAGGTACGCAAAAAAGTAGGAGACATTCGTCATACTTTACCGCAACAACTAGAAAGCCTCACCTTTAACGATGAATTTAGTGATGTTTACGGCAGCATGTACGCACTCACAGGCGATGGCTTTGATAACTTTGCCTTAAAAAAGCATGCGGAAAATATACGTGCCGAATTATTAAAAGCGCCTGATGTCGCTAAAGTGGAGTTTTTTGGCGAGCGTAAACAAAAGATTTTTTTAGAAATCTCAAATGCTAAGCTATCTACATTAGGCATAAGCACCACAGCACTTATCAATATTTTACAAATGCAAAACGCCATTGTGCGAGGAGGCACTTATGATGACGCGCAAGAACGAATTCGGATTGATGTTTCAGGCCGTTACAACACCCTTGAAGACCTGCGTGAAATTCGTTTGCGCGCAAACAATCAAGACTTTCGCTTAGGTGATGTGGCACTTGTTTATCGCGGCTACGAAGACCCACCGAGAGATACGGTTCGTTATGAAGGCAATGAAACTTTATTGCTTGGTGTGAGTATGCGAACAGGTGGAGATGTCATTGCATTAGGCCATAATTTAGATGCCAAAATTGCTCAGATTCAACAGCAGTTACCTGTAGGCTTAAGTTTAAATACAGTTACTTCTCAGCCAAAATTAGTGGCTAGTTCAGTGAATGATTTCGTGAAATCGCTTATTGAGGCATTAGTGATTGTATTAGGAGTGAGTCTATTATCACTAGGTTTGCGCACAGGTGTCGTGGTGGCAGTGACAATTCCTGTGGTATTAGCTGCTACGTTTTGGGGTATGAATATGCTAGATATTGGCTTACATAAAATATCACTTGGGGCGTTGATTTTAGCTTTAGGTCTATTGGTTGATGACGCTATTATCGCTGTAGAAATGATGTCATCTAAAATGGAGCAAGGTTGGGACAGAGCTAAAGCTGCATCATTTGCTTATACCTCCACCGCCATGCCCATGTTGACTGGCACGCTAGTCACCGTTGCCGGCTTTTTACCTATTGCCACCGCAGTTTCAAGCACTGGTGAATATACGCGCTCTATTTTTCAAGTGACGACTATATCTTTGTTAATTTCTTGGTTTGCAGCTGTGATTTTTGTGCCCTATTTGGGCTATCACTTACTGCCAGAATATGCAAATAAGCCCAAGCCATATCGTTTGATGGTCTGGCTAAGGGCTAAATTGGGTATAAAAGATAGTGATGATACTGATAGCCATCATCACGACATATACAATACCGCGTTTTACAGTACTTTCCGCAAGTTAGTCAAAGCATGCGTGCAATATCGTAAGACGGTAATTGTGCTCACTTTAGCCATGTTTGTATTATCGGTGATTGGCTTTGGAAAAGTACAACAGCAATTCTTTCCTGATTCCACACGTTTAGATATTGTAGTGGACTTGCGGCTAGCCGAAGGTGCGAGCTACCAGGCTACCAATGCAGAAGTCAAAAAATTAGAAGCATGGCTGCAAAATTGGCGTAAAACACACCCAACTACCGAGACGAGTGGCATAGATAATTTTGTTGCATATATTGGCTCAGGAAGTCCGCGGTATTATTTACCTACAGACATTAAGCTACCGCACCGTGGTTTTGCACAATTTGTGATTTTGAACAAAGATCTGGCTACCCGCGAGGCGTTACGTAATGATTTAATTGCGCTGTTTGAAACAGATTTTCCAAGTTTGCGTGCATCAGTCACGCGCCTTGAAAATGGCCCGCCAGTGGGCTTTCCAGTGTTGTTTCGTGTAGATGGAAATGATATTCCAAAAATTCGTGAAATTGCCCATAAAATTGAAGCAATTATGCTCGCTAACCCACATTTGGCTAATGTGCAATTAGGCTGGGAAGAGCCAAGTAAAGTGATGAAAGTGAGCATTGATCAGTCTAAAGCACGTTTACTAGGTGTGAACTCAGTGGACATTGCTAATATGCTAAATGGCGCGATGAGTGAATTGTATATAACAGAGTTTAGAGAAGGAAACGAGCGCATAGATTTGGTTGCACGCGGTGCTGAAGTTGAACGTACTAAGTTATCACGCCTACCTAATTTAATGATTAATACGCAAAATGGCACAAGCGTGCCGCTTTCACAAATTGCTACTATTAGTTCAGAGTTTGAAGAAGGCGTTATTTGGCGGCGTAATCGAGTGCCTTCATTGCAAGTGCGTGCAAACCTTCGCGGCAATATGCAAGCGCCTGTAGTGTCTGGCCAAATTGAAGCGCAACTTACTGAAATAAAAGCCAATTTACCCCTTGGCATTACCATTGAAACAGGCGGCGCAGTGGAAGAAGCCGCTAAGGGCGCAGCTTCTGTAGCAAAAGGAGCACCGCTATTTTTAGTAGTGGTGCTTACATTGCTAATATTACAATTGCGTAGTTTTTCGCGGGTATTTTTAGTCCTGTTAACTGCACCTTTGGGCTTAATTGGGGTCACAATTGCACTGTTGGTATTTGATAAGCCGTTTGGTTTTGTTGCCATGTTGGGTACGATTGCGCTTTCTGGCATGATTATGCGCAATTCGGTGATTTTGGTAGATCAAATAGATCAGGATATTGCCTCTGGTTTAGCGCCCTGGCAAGCTATTGTAGAATCAACAATTCGTCGATTTAGACCAATTGTATTAACAGCTGCAGCGGCGATTTTAGCAATGATACCGCTTACCCGAAGTGTTTTTTTTGGCCCAATGGCAGTGGCAATTATGGGTGGTTTAGCAGTTGCAACGGTGTTAACAGTGTTGTTGTTACCATCACTTTATGCGCTTTGGTACCGTATTAAAATACCAAAAGACGCATAGTTTCAATTAATTAAGATATAATTTTAGCAAAGTAAATTAATTAAACTTGTTAACTTAATAATTATATAAAGTTTTAATGTTAAGATTTTTTAAGAGTTAAATTAAATGAATTTATTCAAGCGTCAGCAAAGGTGTGAATATGGCAAATACAACAAATAGCATCAATATGCAAAGCGACACCGCACGCTTTAATATGATTGAACAGCAAATCCGCACGTGGGAAGTGTTAGACCCCAAGGTATTAACGCTTCTAAATGACTTGCCGCGTGAAAAGTTTGTGCCATCAGAATATGCAGGCCTTGCGTTTGCAGATATTGAGATTCCTATTGGCTTTGGTCAAACCATGCTAAGCCCCAAATTAGAGGGGCGCATTTTACAAGCGCTTAATGTAGAGAAAACAAATACCGTTTTGCATATAGGCACTGGCAGTGGCTACTTTACCGCCCTATTAGCAAGATTAGCAAAACAAGTTGTTTCGGTGGAAATTGAGGCAGAATTAAGTGCAGTTGCTGCCAAGCATTTGGCTGACAATCACATTTCGAATGTTGTTTTAAAGGTGACAGATGCAAATTCGGGCCGCTTAACGACGGTTGCTGGCAAAAAGATTTTATACGATGCTATTGTTTATACCGCGTCATCGCCAGTTGAGCCCGTTGGTATGAGAGAGCAATTAAATGTGGGTGGTGTCATGTTTATTGTGTTGGGGGTAGCGCCAGTCATGCGTGCTACTTTAATACAGCGTGTTTCAGAAACAGGTTTTAGAGAAGACGTATTGTTTGAAACTTGTATCCCAGAGCTTATTAATGCTCCGCAGGTTAAGCAGTTTGAGTTTTAATTATGCTTAAACGCCCTATATTTAAACTAAGTGTTCTGGTGTTTGCGTTGTTATCTGCGAACGTATTTTCTGCCGATAATTCAGCCTTGCAGGCGATGGAACCATCTTCTCCGCAAGTTGAATATCAGTCACTTATGGATGTATATCGCGAAGCATTGGCGCACGACCCTACGTTGGCCTCTGCCTTAAGCACAAGTAAAGCGTCTCAAGAAATTATTGAGCAAGGTAAAGCTTTATATCGCCCACGAGTAAACTTAAACGCTTCAACAACTGCTTCAAGAACAGATTTTGAGATAGTTGGTAGGGCTGCACCTTTCCGTGGCGGTGTTAATACTTTTGAGGGATATAATTACGGTGTTGAAGCGCGGCAACCCATTTTTCGTAAGCAAAATTGGGAGCAAATGAATCAAAGTGTAGTGCAAGTTAGTCAAGCTGATAAGCAATACCACTTAATTCAACAGTCACTAATTTTACGCACCACACAAGCTTATTTTGATGTGCTGATTGCGCAAGATAGAATAGATTTAATTGTTGCGCAAAAGGCGGCTATTTTAAGCCAGCTTGATCAAGCTAAAGCTACGTTTGAGGTGGGTACATCTACAGTTACCGATGTAAATGAGGCACAAGCACGCTACGATTTGGTATTAGCGCAAGAAATTGCCGCAATTAACGAATATGAAATTGCAAAACGTGCGGTAGAAGCAATTACAGGTAAGATTCCTGGCAAATTAGCATCTGCAAAATCAGATATTCAAGTCGCAGAACTCAGCCAAAAAATGCAAGATTGGCAGCAGGTTGCGATAGAAAATAATTTAAATATTCAAATTCAGCAAGATGCGCTAAAAATTGCAGAACACGATGTGAGTATTGCGCAGGCTGGGCATTTGCCAACGTTAGATTTAGTTGCGGCTTATACAAAAAACTATTCAAATGGTGGTCAAAACGGATTTGGTAATGATTCCAAAAACGCGAATATTGGCCTTCAATTAGACGTGCCAATCTATCAAGGTGGCGCGATTTCTTCTAGGGCGCGTCAAGCTGTGCTTAATAAACAAAGAGCCTTAGACGATATTGAAGTTGCTCGCCGCAGTACCGATTTGGAAACACAGCGTGCTTATTTAAACTTAAGCACAACAATCGCCCAAGTTAAAGCACTTGAGCAAGCTCTAGTTTCTAGCCAAAGTCAGCTTGATTCAACTAAGTTAGGTTATGAAGTGGGCGTACGTACCAATGTAGATGTATTAAACGCGCAACAACAATTTTACTCAGCTAAACGTGATTTATTGCAGGCACGTTATAACTACTTGGTAAATATCATTCGCTTAAAAACCGCTTCTGGCTTGGTTTCTGAGGCAGATTTACTAGATTTAAATCAGCAATTAATTGTAGGCGCAGCCTCTCAATAAATTGACTGCATTCGTGGCCACATCGCAGCAAAGTCAGCTTGTCATTATCGATATGCAAGTGAAGTTGGCTTCAGCAATGCCAGAAGACGCCATGCAAGTAGCCATTAAAAATTGTGGCATTTTGGTTCAAGCGGCAAATCTTTTAAGTGTGCCCGTGATAGTAACCGAGCAATATCCAAAAGGCTTGGGCGAAACTTTACCAGATATTTCTCAGCATTTTGCAAACACAAACGCCATTTCAAAAACCGCGTTTTCCGCCTGCGGTGAGCCTAAATTTAAACAACAATTGCAGCGCGATAAATCTGCAAATATTTTAACGGGTATGGAAGCCCATATTTGTTTGCTACAAACTGCATTGGCATTACAAGCGATGGGCAAACAAGTTTTTGTGGTGGAAGATGCAGTGATTTCGCGCTCGGCCGCGAATAAAGCAAATGCCTTAGCAAGGTTACGCATTGCAGGCTGTGTTATCAGCAATACAGAATCTGTATTGTTTGAGTGGTTAAGTAATGCGAATCATGATGCTTTTAAGGCCATTTCAACACTCATTAAATAGCCAATGCATATGAACTGGAAGCTTGTATTATTTGCCTCAGTTATCGCTTACGGCGCATATCAGCACTTTTCAAATAAACCCGTTGTACATGGCGAAGGTGCGGTTGCGAATAATCAACCAATCAATGGCAAAGCCAATCAAGCAGGTTTCAATGTAAAAGGTTATAGCATTACTCCCTTAGAAACGTTTGCTATTGAAGCGCGTGTGTTATCTGCCGAGCATTATTCTTTTGGGCGAGAGGCAGATTTGTCCCCAGTGGATTTGGCCTTAGGTTGGGGCAAAATGTCAGATGAAGCCATTTTAAAAGATATTAAAATTTCGCAATCGAATCGTTTTTATTATTGGCGTGTTGATGCTTTTCCAATTCCACGAAGAGAGATAGAAACACAAAGTGCAAATATGCATATGATTCCTGCAGATGATTCAATAGCAAGCAAGTTAAAATCTGTTAAAACGGGTCAAGTAGTTAAAATTAAGGGCTTTTTGGTGCGCGCAGATGCGCCCGATGGGTGGCATTGGAGAAGCTCGCTCACTCGTGAAGATACAGGCAATGGTGCGTGTGAAGTGGTTTTTGTAAAAGAGATTACCGTCAGTTAAGTCAAATTTACGCGTTTAAATATGGCTTAATTATGGCCATTATGCGCGCAGTTGCCCCTATGGATTGGTTACTAAATTGTAATGCTGCTGCTTCCATTGCAAGTCGTTTAGATTCATTTTCGAGTAAATTCACAATGTTTTTACGTAGCTCAGCGCTATTTTTTACGCGTATGGCAGCGCCACAATTGACTGCATCTTCAGTGGCTTTTGCAAAGTTAAACGTATGCTCGCCAATTAAAATTGGCTTGCCCATGGTTGCGGCTTCAATTAAATTTTGCCCACCATAATTTAAAAGGCTACCGCCAATAAATGCAAAATCACACGCAGCATAATAAGTAAAAAGCTCACCCATGGTGTCGCCTAAAATAACGAATGGCCTATAACTCTCATAGATATTGGTATCCAGAGCATTGTTATAAAGTGATGTTCTAAGTACAAAATCAATGCCGCGTTGCTTAAAAAGTGCGGCGACTTCATCAAAGCGTTGCGGGTGGCGCGGGACAATCACAGTCAAAATATTCAAATCTTTTACTGCATCTATAATCAGCGCTTCTTCACCATCGCGGGTGCTGGCCGCCAAAAATACTGGTTTGTTGCCTAATTGTTTTTTAAGTTGCAGGCCTTTATCTAAAGTATCTGCCGGAGGCTTAACATCAAATTTTAAATTGCCTGTCACTTTTAAGTGTTCTGCGCCGAGTGTTTGAAAGCGTGCGGCATCTTCTTTAGTTTGGGCGGCAATCGCACTTAAACTTTGAATGCCCTTAATCGCCAAGTCGCCAAGTTTACGGTAACCATGGGCAGATTTTTCTGAAAGCCTTGCATTTAATAATAGCAAAGGAAGATCTCGCTGTTTGCAGGTAGAAATTAAATTAAACCAAAGTTCTGTTTCCATAATTAAGCCAATCTTTGGCGTAAAGTGCTTTAAAAACCCATTAATCGCAAACGGCAAATCGTAAGGCAAATACACGCGCCAAACATCGTTGCCGAATAATTTTTCGCTTGTTTCACGGCCTGTGGGAGTACCGTGCGTAATTAAAATTTGGTGGTTTGGATAAGTGCTTTTAAGCGCATTCAAAAGCGGTTCGGCTGCCCGGGTTTCGCCAACAGATACACAATGTAGCCAAATGATATCTTTATTATTTAGTGCGAGCTTATAAAAACCAAAACGCTCGCCCCAATGTTTTAAATACTCGGGTTGTTTTATGCCGCGCCAAAGTAATTTTAGTGGCACAAAAGGTAGCGCTAAATACAGCAAAATGGAATAAACAAATTTTGGCATGTGGCATTTTCTCATAAATTTTAGGTTTGCTTGCAATGCAATTTTTTGCGCAACACACTAAACCGCCAAATGCTAGAAAAATATTTATTTATAGTTTTAAGAGTGAGTGATAACTCACATTGGCTGAACGCCAATATTGGCTTGAAACTGGCTAAAAATGCGCAAAAATGGTGCAAAAATTAATTTTAAAAAGTGGTTGACGGACACAAAATAAAGGCATAAATTCTCAATCCATGCACAATATGTTGTGTTAAAAGCATTGTTTTTCATAAAATAACAATATATTTATATAAATCACATAGTTACCAAAGTAATGAACAAAACGGCTGTATAAACACAGCCTAAGATAACAAAAGGCGGAGTTTAAGTTATGTTAAAAGCGGTTGAGCCAGCACAAAAATCCCAGCAAGAAGCAAATGCAGAAATCCCAATTCAGTCGGTATCTTTAGACATATGGGATAAAAAGTATCGTCTAAAAACCAAAACAGGCGAACATGTTGATAAAAACATGGATGATTCATACAGTCGCGTGGCACGTGCGCTGGCCGATGTTGAGACCACTGAAGAAAAACGTCAAGAGTGGCACGAGAGATTTTTGTGGGCATTGCGCCATGGCGCGATTCCTGCTGGCCGCATTACCTCTAACGCGGGTGCTTTGCAGCACAAACCAGCTACTTCTACCATTAACTGTACGGTTTCTGGAGTGGTAGAAGATAGCATGGACAATATTTTAAATAAAGTTCACGAGGCTGGGCTTACTTTGAAAGCAGGTTGCGGCATTGGGTACGAGTTTTCTACATTACGCCCAAAAGGTGCTTTTGTAGCGGGCGCCGGTGCATATACAAGCGGCCCACTTTCCTTTATGGATATCTACGACAAAATGTGTTTTACAGTGTCATCTGCGGGTGGTCGCCGTGGCGCACAAATGGCGACATTTGATATTAGTCACCCAGATGTGACAGATTTTATTAAAGCCAAGCGTGAGGCAGGCCGTTTGCGCCAATTTAACTTAAGTTGCTTAATCACCAAAGAATTCATGGAAGCCGTTAAAGCGGACGCTGAGTGGAAATTAGCATTCCCAGTGACTGAAAAAGAATCGATTGTTGATGGCTTAAATGTGAATGATGAAAGCCAAGTGGTTTGGCGCGAATGGCCAGTAAAAGGAAAATACCTTACTAAAGCCGATGGCGTAGATGCTGGTAAAGTGGCTTGCCGCGTTTATAAAACTATTAAAGCGCGTCGCTTGTGGGATGTGATTATGTCTTCCACCTACGATTTTGCTGAGCCTGGTTTTATTTTGATTGACCGTGTCAATGAGATGAACAATAACTGGTTCTGCGAGAATATTCGCGCGACTAACCCATGTGGCGAGCAACCATTACCGCCATATGGCGCATGTTTATTGGGTTCTATTAATTTGACGATGTTTGTTAAAAAACCGTTTACTGATAGCGCTTATTTCGATTGGGCAGAATACCGTGAAGTGGTGGGTGTGTTTACCCGCATGCTCGATAACGTGGTTGAGATTAACGGCCTGCCATTGCAACAACAACGCGATGAAATTGCGCGCAAACGTCGCCACGGCATGGGTTATTTGGGCTTGGGTTCTACGCTTACCATGATGAAAATGAAATATGGTGAAGAAGAATCATTGAAGTTTACCGAGGAAGTTACCCGCGTAATGGCAGAAGAAGGCTGGAATGTGGGCGTGCAACTTGCTGAGGAAAAAGGCTCGGCGCCGATTATGGAAGAGAAATTTGAAGTCACTGCTGATATGTTGGCAAAACGCCCAGAAATGGCGGCAGATGGCATTAAAGTTGGGCAAAAAATCGCAGGTAAAGTGTTGTTAGGTAAATACAGTCGTTATATGCAACAGTTTCCTGAAGGTTTGCGTAACCAAATTGCGACTAAGGGCGTGCGCTTTACGCACCATAGCTCAATCGCTCCAACTGGCACTATTTCATTGAGCTTGGCTAACAACGCTAGCAACGGCATTGAGCCTAGCTTTGCGCACCATTACAATCGCAATGTGATCCGCGAAGGTAAAAAATCTAAAGAGAAAGTCGATGTGTTTAGCTATGAGTTGCTGGCTTACCGCGAGTTGATTAACCCAAATGCGATGCCGTTTGGCACGAGTGACGAAGAAAAACTGCCAGATTACTTTTTAGATTCTTCTAGCATTATGGCGAAGGCGCATGTGGATATTCAGGCAGCGGCACAAAAATGGATTGATAGTAGTATTTCAAAAACCATTAATGTGCCAACTGATTACGATTTTGAGGACTTTAAAAATATTTACTTATACGCTTACGACAAAGGCTTAAAAGGTTGCACGACTTTTAGGTTTAACCCAGAGGCTTTCCAAGGCGTATTGGTAACAGAGAAAGATTTAGAAAACACCACCTACAAATTTACGCTAGATGATGGCACCGAAATTGAAGTAAAAGGGAACGAAGAGATTGAATACGATGGCGAGATTCACAGCGCTGCTAATTTATATGATGCATTAAAAGAAGGATATTACGGTAAATTTTAAGGGGATTTTAAGATGAAAGATTTCGCACAAAATCGCGTGGCAGCTTTAAAAGCATGGTTTGCAAAATTTGTGGCTGAGTCTGAGCCCTTGCAAGATTTACAGTATTTAGGAGAGAAGTTATGGCAGTTAAAATAGATAAAAAAATCACTGGCTTTGCGCTGGTGAGCGATGAAGACAAAGCAAAAGCGGCAGAGGCAAAAGAGAACCAAAAAGTGGTGCAACTTGGCGAGCCGCTAGACCGCCCAGAGAAAATCACGGGCAGCACTTATAAAGTTAAAACTCCAGTCACCGAGCATGCGCTTTACATTACTATTAACGATGTGGTGATGAACGTGGGTACACCGCAAGAGCACCGCCGCCCGTTTGAGATTTTTATAAACTCTAAAAATATGGACCACTTTCAGTGGATTGTGGCCTTAACGCGCGTGATGTCTGCGGTGTTTCGCAAGGGTGGCGATGTGACCTTTTTGGTGGAAGAGCTTAAAAGTGTGTTTGAGCCAAGTGGCGGCTACTTTAAAAAAGGCGGCCGTTTTGTGCCAAGTTTAGTGGCTGAGATTGGCGAAGTAGTCGAGCAGCATCTGCAAGAAATTGGCATGCTTAAAAAACCAGGACTAGATGAGCACCAACAAAAATTGGTGGCAGAAAAAAAAGCGGAATACCTAGAAAAACATGCTAAAACAAACGAAGAAATGAACGATGAAGGCTACCCAAAAAGCGCTAGCCTTTGCAAAAAGTGCAACACCAAAGCCAGCATTATTATGGATGGGTGTTTGACGTGTTTGAATTGTGGTGAGAGTAAGTGTGGGTAAAGGTAGTTTAGCTTTCTTATGTGGGTTACACCTTTAGTTGCAACTACGGGCACCATAGTTGCAACTAAATTACTGTAACTTTAAGCAACCATGTTGCAGTAGTAAATAGAAATTGGTTGTAGAAAACCACAATTAGGTTTTAAACAACCATCTCTACTTTTCTTCAATTACCAGTCCAATAAAATCAATGCCTTACAGCTTGGCACAGTGTTTGCTATATATAAACTAAAATATAGTGATTCTTCAAATAATTCGTAGTAACCGGATTAAATAGATGATAAATAAATTCAAAACCTTCTTGTTCTCTTTGTTGCTATTCTTCGCTTTATTGCTATTAGTTTATCAGTACATCTTTATTCCCGATTTAGAAGAAGCCGATTCTGCTTATGAGAATAGTCAATATAATAAAGCAGCTAAACTAAATACTCTGTCTGCGAATCAAGCGAATGCAAGTGCTGAAAACAACCTAGGCCTGATGCATGACACAGATCAAGGCGTTGCACAGGACTATAATAAACCAGCTGAACTATATCCTCTGGCTGCGAATCAAGCGGATGCAAGTGCTGAAAACAACCTAGGCCTGATGCATGACACAGATCAAGGCGTTGCGCAGGACTATAATAAAGCAGCTGAACTATATACTCTGGCTGCGAATCAAGGGGATGCAAGCGCTCAAAACAACCTAGGCATGATGTATAGCAATGGTATAGGCGTTGCGCAGGACTATCATAAAGCAGCTGAACTATTTACTCTGGCTGCGAATCAAGGTGATGCAAGCGCTCTAAACAACCTAGGCATGATCTATAGCAATGGTATAGGCGTTGCGCAGGACTTTAATAAAGCAGCTGAACTATATACTCTAACCGCCAATTAGGTGGGTGCCAGCGCTCAATACGGTCTATCTAGACATTTGATCAATCAATTTTAGAGTTATTTTCAGCTTCAGCTAAATTATTAAACATTGGTATCAAAGCATTAATGTTAGTAGTTTCTAATGTTTTTTTAACATGGGCGTTGTCGCCAACAAAAAGAGTCATGCGCCCGCCACGCTTTTGCAACGCTTTTGCGTTAGCAATTAACTCCCGTATACCCATTGATGCCAAAAATTCAACCGCATGTAAGTCAACCACTACACTGCGTTTAGCTGTTGAAGCAAGTGAAGTGAATTTAATTGCGATTGCTTCAGTACCTTGAATATCTAACCGACCGTTAATAGTAATTCGGCGTAAGTTTTCGTCTATATCTATAAAATCGATTGACATAATATTTTGATTACCTTTTTTAGTGCTAATGTAGTTGATTGAAGAAATATTTTATAAATTATATTTAAATTTACTTAATACAAATTTTCATCCTGCCACCATTTTTATGGTTGCTGATATATACGAGCTAAATTATTGTATTAGCTTTTATATTCACTTTTCTATTATTAATCTTTTATCAAGTTTATGTTACAAATTGATGACAATCTGGTTAAACAGGCCGATTGAACAACCTTTACTCTAAGCTTAAAAAATTAACTTAACGCTAAAACACGCATATTTTCATGCGACCGATAATTAATACTCTTTAAGCCAATACCAAAGCATCTGATTTGATGTTATTAAATTTAACTGATATTTTTAAAAAGTGTAACCCGCCCAACACGCGCTATGATTTAAAACTAACGTATGCTAGTTAGTATGATGGTGCTCATGCTTGCTTTTTTTGCCACCTTTTTTGTGATGATGTTCATGCTCATCCGCATGGCCATCGTTGCCGTGATGATGTTCGTGCTCATCCGCATGGCCATCGTTGCCGTGGTGGTGCTCGTGCTCATCAGCGTGGCCATCTTTGCCATGATGATGCTCATGTTCATCCATATGACCATCACTGAATTTCTCTTCAGCAAGAAGAGGAGTAGTGCTAGACAAATAGAAAAAACTCACCAAAATCGCGGAAATTACTTTTATATTTATCACCATTTATTAACTCCTCATTAAAGTTTGCAAATTAATTTTAATTTCAAAGATATTTTTAAGCAATCAGTTATTATTCACATGCAAGCAAAAAACAATACTCTGGAAACCGCATTGGGCATCCCTCATAGAGCATCTATTTTGATGTTGTTTAAAAAAGTATGTCTAAGGTGGGCTTGCAACGCAATCTGCCATATAAAACTCTGGCAGTTACCATTACTCTAAAAGCTTCTTTGCAGATGCTCAGAGGATAATGCAAGCTTAGCATGCTATGCTATTGGCTTTATTATTTCAAAGCGCGCTTCATGACGACTCAAGCCAACCCAAGCAACGAAACTTTTATCCCCAGTAAGGATGCTTCTTTAGAAGCTTCCATCCGCACTTTGCAAGGCAAATTAGAAGCGCTGGGCATTGAAGTAGAAGAAAAATCATGGCTCAATGAGATTGAAGGTATTTGGTCTGTGCACGTGATTGACCGCGATTGCACAAGGATTTTTACAAACGGCAAAGGTGCATCGCAACTGGCGGCGCGTGCGAGTGCGCTGGGTGAGTATTTTGAGCGCCTGAGCACTAATTATTTTTGGACACATTTTTACCTAGGCGAAACCTTAGCCAATAGCGATTATGTGCACTACCCTTACGAAAAATGGTTTCCGCTCAACACAGGTAAAAAGGCGAAAGAATGGCCAAGTGGTTTGCTGACCCCTGAATTGCAAGCTTTTTACAACCCAGAAGCTACCGCCGTTGCCAGCCAACTCATCGACCTCAACTCAGGTAATCGTGAGCGCGGTATTTGCGCGATTCCTTACAAACGCTTGCGCGACGACCAAACCGTGTTTTTTCCTGTGAATTTAATCGGCAATTTATATGTAAGCAACGGCATGAGTGCGGGCAACACCTTGATGGAAGCACGCACCCAGGCCTTGGCAGAAATTTTTGAACGCGATATTAAATACAAAATAATTCGCGCAGGTATTTGCTTGCCAGACGTGCCAGAAGCCGTGATTAACCGCTACCCGCGCATTGCCGCAGGCATTAAAGGTTTGCGAGATGCGGGCTACGGAATTTTGGTGAAAGACGCTTCACTGGGTGGCCAATATCCTGTGATGAATGTAACATTGCTGCACCCAGAAGACCAAGGCTGTTTTGCGAGCTTTGGCGCACATCCGCGCTTTGAAGTGGCTCTAGAACGTGCGCTGACAGAGTTGCTACAAGGTCGCGCTTTGGGAAGTTTAAAAGGTTTTGTCGCGCCCGGTTTTGATATGGAAGAGATCGCTGACTCACAAAATTTAGAAATCCATTTTGTGGATTCTAGCGGCGTGATAAGTTGGGACTTTTTACGCAGTACGCCAGATTACGACTTTGTGGATTGGAACTTTGGTACAACAACTGAAGAAGATTACAACTGGTGTGTGAACACTATTCACAATAGCGGTCACGATATGTACATTGCCGATTTTACTCATTTGGGCGTATATGCCTGCCGCATTTTTGTGCCAGGCATGAGCGAGATTTACCCCGTAGAAGAATTAGAATGGGAAAACAACACCGTGGGCAACAGAGTGCGCCCGTTTGCTTTGCGTTTGCAAGATTTAACACAAGATGAATCAGCTGACCTATTAGAAACCTTGCTTGATTTAGATTTAGCGGACGAACTCCCCGTGACCACGCTGATTGGCCTGTGTGCTGACGCAGGCTCAACATGGGTGGATTTACGTGTTGGCGAACTTAAAACGCTGGCAGCTTTGGCAGTTGGTGCCACGGATGACATTTTGGATGGTTGTGCTTGGATAGCCCAATTTAACGAACTACCACCCCTGCGTGCGACGCTTTATCGCTGTATCTCCAACCTTGTGCAAATTAAAGAAGACTTAGAAAATGGCAAAGTAGAAAACTTTACCGCCAACTTAGCGTTGATGTACGGTAAAGATACCTTAGCGCTTGCTTTAAATATTGTAAATGGCCATGAGCAATATGTGGGCTTGGAAAATTTAGGTAAAAATATGGAAAGTAGCAAAATGCATCAGCAGTTACTCGCGGCCTATGCAAAAGTGCGTAAACAGCACTTAATGTAACAGCTCTTGCGTTAATAAATCGCAATTATTTAGCTATAAAATACTTAAAAGATTTTACTTATTAAAATGCGTTAAGTTTTGATTTTGGAGTCTATTTTATAGAATCCCAATGACCTTAAGATATTCCTCTAGCGTCAGTGTAAGCTGCTCAAGTGAGTTGTTCACTTCATCTAAATGAGCGTTTGAATCTAGGTGCAGCTTTTCTAGCAGCGCTTTGTGTTTTTCAATCGCGTCTACGTGCGCATCAAATTTAGTGTTTTTTAATGCATGTTCTGTCATACAAATCTCCCTTTAGTTTAGGACTGCTATAACGGTTTTACTAAGCCACAACTTGCATTTAACCATTTACCGCTAATATCTGCTTTTTCGTTTACTGCAATGCCTTGAGCTTGCCCAATAAAGTTGGTTTGCCCTGTAAAAGCCTCTGGGTTTGTAATGTTTCCCGTTGCGGTACCGTTGCCTTTAAGAGTGTCGCTGGCGCATACAAAATCTACCTTGTAGTTGTTGCCATCTCGGCTTGATTGTTTAGAAGTACAAGCTAATTGCGATTTGTAAAAATTAGGTAACGTTTTTTGGGCAGCCATTTCTTGCGTAATGCACGCTTGCGAGATTGCCGCGCCATTTTCAATTTGCGGCAATTCAAAGCCGTATTCGTTGGCTAACTCTTTAATATTTTTCATCTGCTCTGGTGGCACGTGCGGCGCCAGCCGCAATAAATCAGATGAGGTGGTGATTTGCCATAAGCCTGCGCGCAGGTTATTTTCTGCGGCATTTTCTGCAAATGCGAATAACGGAGCGATTAAAGTTAAACCCATTAGAAATCTACGCATTGAATCTCATCACCAGTTTATACCTATATATTTTATTTTAGAGGTAATTTTTTTTGCTAAGTTCATAAAAACAGATCAGTAAATAAACAATTCAGTTATTTAAATAATTCAAATCGTTGAGTATGCCATTTAGCGGATTCTTTTAAAACCAAAACATCCCAATTTTCCCCCCTGCTTTTGCCGTTAAGCATTTCAATTATCAAATTGGCATATCATGAGCGGGTGCGCCATACAAGTTGTAAACCGTGCGTATTTTAACCAGAGAAAAAATCAATGACCTGGCAGCCGCAATGGTATTGCCTCGAAGAGCATCGGTTTTGATGTTGTGTGATAAACACACTAAATTAATGGTTAACAACAGTTAAAAATTACTATTTTTTTAATGCTGAAAAATACTCAATATAATCTTGTGCCCATTGTTGTGCGTGTTGTTTTTGGCTGGCGCTGGTGGTTTCATGAAGTTTTGAAATGATTTCGCAACTCAGTGTAGCGATATTGTCAGCATAGTTTTGATAGATGGAATTTGGGCTGCGTTGTAATCGCTCGAAACCTGCCTTAACCAGCGATGATTTTTCTGGCACAGATAAAGCATGACTTTGTAGTTGCGTTAGAATTTCCACAGTATCTTGGTTGCGACGTAGTATTTCTGCATAGGTAATAGCAGGATTAATAGCTGCTAACTTAAGGTTGTTTTTCAATAGTGCCAACTGCGAGTCATTTAAATCGCCATAAACTTTTTCAGCAAAATCTACAGTTTTATCAAAACGTATTGCTAGTTGCTCTTCTGCACTGTCTTGTAGCCATTCAGATTTCCACTTATCTGTGCGCTTGGTGAGTTTTTTCTGAAAAAATTGCAGCTGCTGCTCGCTTAACGTTGGCGCTAATTCAACGACGATAGGAACAGACTCCAGTTGTAGTGTGAGTAAACTCGTTTTAATAACCTCAATTTTTTGGCATGCTTCATCGGGCTTGATCTGTTGTTTGCTCAAATCAGTTTGTATCTCTTCTAGAAGGTTTACGTAGCCGCTTAATTGATTATCTCGATGCCAATCGTGCAGGCGATGTAATGCTTGGTTCAAAACTTGTGTTTGCGCTTTAGTAAAATCAAAATAGCTATCAAGCCACCAGCTGGTAAGCTCTGGCGCATTGTTGTATAACGTTTTAATCAAGCCACAACTATTGATTAAGCAGGCTAAAAAAATAATTAAAATAAGCTTAACAAAACGCATGCAAATATGACCAGCTTATTGCTTATTAGTTTAGCCATAGCAGTAATAGAAAGAACTGGGTCAAAAATAATCGCGTTAATTAATGTCTATTTAAATACTATTTAATAATAGCTTTGGCGCCACATTTAAGTAGCCGCGAATCACCAACCATGCTGCAAGCGGAATTAACGCCAATGCAATTGCAAACACACTTAAGGTTAAAACAGCGTTAAATTGGTATGGAATTACTAACACAAAGTGGCTTAAATAATAACTTAATCCAATAGCTACTAACACCGCTACACTCGCGGCCACAAAAGCAATGCTTACAAATTCTGTTAGCATCATTTGCGATACTTGCTTACGTGATGCGCCAAATGCACGAAGCAAAGTGGCCTCTTGTAAGCGCACGCTACGTGTAGCCACCAGCGCGGCAAACAACACCACAATGCTTGCCAACACACAAAAACCAAACACAAAGCTCACTGCAATTGAAAGCTTGTTCATAATGTCGCGCACTTGGTTCATAATGGTTGCGACATCAATCACCGTAAAATTAGGAAACTGCTGTACTAAACGATTCAGTGCGCTATCTTGCCGAGTTGGTAAATAAAATGCAGTCATGTAACTGGCGTTAAATTTAGCTAAAGTTTCTGGTGGCGTTACTGCAAAAAAGTTTGCCCGCATGCTATCCCACTCTACTTTGCGGATGCTGGTTACGGTAAGCGTGATTTTACTGCCAGCAATATCATAAGTGAGCGTATCACCCAGCTTAATGTTAAGCGTATTTGCAATGTCTTGCTCTATCGATAACAGCGGCGCTGCCGCTTCATCAGCGCGCCACCAACGGCCTTGTAATAGCTGGTTATCTGCTTGCATCTCTGAGGCGGATGATAAGTTAAACTCACGTGCCACCAAGCGTTTTGCACGTTCATCGGTATACATCTCGGAATTTATGGGTTGGCCATTTTTTTCAACCAACCTGCCACGTATCATCGCGAAAAGTTGCGGGTTAGCCTCGGCAGAGATTTGTTTAATAAAGCTGCTGACGGGTGCCACCTGATTTTTTTGAATATTAATAATAAATCTGTTTGGCGCATCCACAGGCAATGAAGATTGCCAAGATTGCATTAAATCCGTTTTAATCATCACCAACAGCATTAACATCATCGCAGCCAAACTAAACCCAATAATCTGTGCAATCGATAAGCCAAGTCTTCGTTTTAAATTGCCCATGCCCAAGCTAATAATAATGGGAATACTTTCAACTTGACTTGAACGATGCATCACCAATGCTAAGCCATACGCTAAACCACCAGCGACTAAGCAAATCCCAAAAATACCTGCTAAATATGCTAGCGCTAAAGTTGTGGTTTTGGCTAGCAAAAAAACCAGAAGCGTAATCACCATAATCACGGGCAAGTAGTTGAGCCAAATGCTACTGGGGTTTTGCACAAAGTTACGCCGTAAAATTTGAATGGTTGGAATATTTTTGAGCGCGCGAATGTGCGGCCACATAATAGAAAACAAAATCGCAAAGCTTAAGAGCATGCCAATGGCGATGGGCGTTAAATTTGGGGCGGGTAAGTTTTCTAAAAATAACTTACCTGCAAAATGAGCTAGACCAAATTGCACCAAGTAGCCAAGTAAGCATCCAGCTAGGCCACCAATGGCCGCTAATAGTGCTGTTTGCATTAACATCATATGTTCTATATTGGCTTTGCTAGCACCAAAGCAACGTAATAAGGCAGCTGTTTCTTGGCTACGTGCAACATACGGCAAGCTCGCAAGTAGCATCGCCACAATCGCCAATAGCACGCTGACCATTGCGCTTAATCCCAGAAAAACCTCGGCTTTATCTAATGCACTGCGTATCTCTGGTCGCGCGGTTTTTACGTCTTCAATACGTTCGCCACGTTGTAAATTGGGCGTTGTTATTTCAATAAATTGTTCTATTTTGTCAGCCATGCCCGCCAGTACTAATTGGTATTTAACGCGACTGCCAAATTGAATGAGTTCGGTTGCAGGCACATCTTGCATGTGCATCATCACGCGGGGAGCAAAGCTAAACATGTCGCCACCGCGTGATGGCTCGCGTAGCAAAATACCCGCAACTTTAAGTTTAATTGCGCCCAGCTCAAGTTGATCACCTAGTTTTAAATTAAGTGCATTCGCAATGCGTGGTTCTATCCATACCTCGCCAATCGCTGGACCAGCGCGTGTGTTTTGTATGGGTTTATCTGCCAAAAACTGCAAACCAAAATCACCTGTTAGCGGAAATCTGTCATCAATAGCTTTAACATCGGCTAATACATTTTTATCATTGTTAATGGCCATGCTCGCAAACTCTAGAGTTGATGCGACCTTTAGACCATAATGCTTAGCCAGGGTAATATATTGCTGAGGAACCAAATGGTCAGCAATAATGACTGCATCCCCACCCAGCAACATGCCACCTTGGTTATTTAAGTGTGCTGAAATTCGGTTAGTAAAAAAATTAACAGCGGTGATAGAAGTCACCGCCAATACTAAGGCCACGACCAAAATGCGTAAATCGCCCGCTTCCCATTGTGAGCGTAATTGTTGCGATGCCAATGAAAAGTTTAATAACATACGATTTAACATTAATCGGCAGTCAATTTGCCAAGTTGCAACGTTAATGTTCGATTGCAACGCAGTGCCAATTGTTTATCGTGAGTGACCAAAATAAGTGTGGTATTGGCTTGCTTGTTTAAAGTAAACAGCAAATCAATAATGCGTTCTCCAGTGGCAATATCTAGGTTTCCTGTGGGCTCATCAGCAAACAAAATTGCTGGTTTTGGCGCAAAAGCTCTGGCAATGGCCACCCGTTGCTGCTCACCACCAGATAATTGTTTTGGGTAATGATACATGCGCTCGGCTAAATTGACTTTTTGTAGCGTATCAATAGCCAGTTGTTTTGCATCTTTTCTGTTGGCTAATTGCATGGGTAGCATCACGTTTTCTAATGCAGTCATGGTGGGCAATAGCTGAAACGACTGAAACACAAAGCCCATTTGCGCGCCACGTATCGCGGCGCGCGCATCTTCATCTAAGTAGCTAAATGGCTTGCCCGCAACATCTACCACGCCGCTAGTTGGTACATCTAACCCTGCCAATAATGCTAATAAGGTAGATTTGCCTGAGCCTGAACTCCCCACGATTGCGACACTCTCACCTTGCGCAACTTCTAAACTCAATTCATTCAAAATTTCAATTTTATTGGTGCCTTCACCTACGTGCTTGCTTAAGTTTGTGGCTAAAATAGCACTAGCATTTTTATTTAGCATACTTTTATTTAGTTGATGCGTTAGTATTAACATAGATTCAGCTTCGATTCCAGAGTCAGAAAGTACCATATCATGCGTTCTCGTTTTAAAAGTTTAGTTCGTTTTTTTACTGCATTTAGTGTGCTTATGTACACTTTGGTTGCAATGCATGTTAGCGCTGCAAATCTAGCTAAGCCGCAAACCATTGTTATCTTTGGTGATAGTTTATCTTCTGCATACGGTATAACATTAGATGAGGGCTGGGTGAGCTTATTGCAACAGCGCCTAATAAAACAAAAAAGTAATTACCAAGTGGTTAATGCCAGCATTTCTGGTGAAACCACTAGCGGCGGCTTAAGCAGATTTTCTGATATGTTAAAAACGCACAAGCCAAATATTGTGATAATTGAGTTAGGGGGTAACGATGGCTTGCGCGGTTTAAGTGCGGATGAAACTTTTAAAAACTTAAACGCGATGATTCAACAAGCAAAAAAAAATAAGGTCAAGGTGTTGCTTCTTGGCATGAAAATCCCACCCAATTACGGCTTTAAATACAGCCAACAATTTAGTGAAAACTACCAAACCCTTGCAAAAAAACACGAGGTACCACGAGTACCATTTTTTTTAGAAGGGGTTGCTGGTAACCCAAATTTAATTCAAGCAGATGGCATACACCCAACTGCTAAGGCGCAGCCCCAATTGCTAGAAAATGTATGGCCAACAATGATACAAATGCTCAAACAGTAATGCTAACTTTTGCAAATTTGTAATGATTTATGGCGAATTTTAATGCAAGCGAAAAACAATGCTATGGCAGTTAGTACCAGAGAGGATCCCAGAGCATCTGTTTTATGTATATATAAAATCGCATTTTAAAAAGCAATTATAAGGAATGTTTTTGACTATTGTTAGTCAATTAGTTACTATTTTCGAAAAGATTTTAATCGTGAAAAACTTACGCACAGCATTGTTTTTATATTTCTCAATTTCACAAACTATGGTGGCAAAAGCGGCAGATTTTTCATCTTACATTGCAATGCCGTATGCCGAGGCGAGGCAATTGTTGATAAAAGATGGCTGGCACGTGGTGCGCAACCCAAAAATTGAAGAAAGCAGCATGTTTGCGCAAAATCTACATGCATCGCAATTTGAGGAGGTGCAAGATTGCATCTCGATGGAGCGTGATCAATGCGAGTTTATATTAGCAAAAGGTAAACAAGCGATTGTGGTGACAACTAAAGATAAAAACTTTACAGTTGAATCGATTAAAAAAGCCAAATTAAACTAAATTAATTCCTCAACATGCATTTTAATATTTGCCGCAATTTTTTTGGTGGGTAGGTCGTTGTCATCGCTTCCAAATGGATCTTCAATTTCTTCGGCAATCAGCTCTAAACTCGCCAACACATAAAAAATAAATACCACCACAGGTATTACGTAATAACCCAAGCTAAACACTAAGCCAAACGGCAGCGTCATAATATAAAAGAAAATAAATTTTTTAATAAACGAGCTATAAGAATAAGGAATAGGCGTATTTTTAATGCGCTCGCACGCTCCGCAAATGTCGCTAAACGATTGCAGCTCGGCATTTATAATATAAAACTGCTCACCGGTGATTTTGCCAGAGGTGTATAAATCGTTAGCTTTATGAAATAAAATTTTAGCTACTTGGTTTGGGCTATGTTTGTGTTGATCTAGCGTTAAATCTAGGCCTTCAAACAGTTCTTGACTCAATTGCTCATTCAATAAATGTTTAGAAAGCACCGATGCAAAAGCGGGAATGGATTTTCTAAAAAAGGCACGATCGGCCTCAACCGATAAATAAGCAGAAAGCTTAAGCGCAAGGTTGCGGCTATTATTCACTAAAGCGCCCCAGAGCTTGCGGCCTTCCCACCAGCGCTCGTAAGCGGTATTGGTGCGGTAAGCTAATAATAACGAAAGCACAAAGCCAACCGTGGTGTGCATCAGCGGAATGTTTTTTACATGGCTATTATCAGCAAGTTGCCAAAACTCAATTTCTAAATATGCAATACCCGCCGAGTAAAGACCGATCAGTATCATCATAGGAATGAGTTGCCGAAAGGTATCGGACTCGTGAAAACGGAAGATAAATGTTAGCCAATCTTTTGGGTTGTATTTAACCATTTTTGTTGCCTATTAAAGAGTTTGAAGCGAGTATATCACGACATGAATTATGGGTTGATGCGTGTTTTTTAGCTTAGCGTAATAAATGAATAAAGTTAAACACATTTTAATACGAGCTAAAGAATAATGAGCTGGAAGCCCTCTGGTATTGGCTAGTAGAGCATCTGATTTAATGTTGGTAAATTTTACTGATATTTTTGTGTGGTTTCGTGCGTAAATCTTTTAAAATTTCACGCGCAGCACTTCTACCTGGGATCCCCGTGACACCGCCACCAGGGTGAGTACCTGAGCCACACAAATAAAGCATGGGTACAGGCGTTCTGTAGTCTGCATAGCCTGGCACTGGGCGCATCGTAAAAATTTGGTCACTCGTGAGTGAGCCATGAAAAATATCTCCCCCAGTTAAACCTATTTTTTGTTCTAAATCTTTTGGTGTTAATACTTGGCGCCCAATAATCGAACGGGAAAAATTTGGTGCATATTGCGTCATGGTTTTTATTGCGATATCAGCCGCTTCTTCGCGACATGCATCCCAATCGCGATCATCAGACAAGGTTTGATGAAAATGCTGGCAGAATAAACTCGCCACATGTTGCCCTTTAGGCGCAAGTGTAGGATCTACAGTTGAGGAAATCCACATCTCTATTGCGGGTTGTTTTGCCCAGCCACCATTTTTTGCGTCGTCATAAGCCTTTTCTAAATACGCAAGAGAAGGCGAAATTAATACAGAGCCCCCATGATGAACCCCCTGTGTTTTGCCTGGCAAACAAGTAAAATCTGGCAGTTCAGATAGCGCAACATTCATACGTAATGTGGCGGAATGACTACGATAACGCGAAACGGTATTGCGGAATTCATCGGGCAAAAGTTCGGGTGCAACGAGTTTTTCATATAGTACTTTTGGCGTGGTATTTGCCACTACGCGCGTTGCGTCTATTTCGCGACCGTCTTTAAGGATAATCCCACATGCGATTCCACCCTTTGTTTTTATTGAAGCAACAGGCGCATTTACTTCAATAACTGCGCCAGCAGCTTTTGCAACTTTTGCAATCGCATCACTTACCGCGCCCATGCCGCCTATCGCATGCCCCCATAAACCTTGCTTTGAATTGGTTTGGCCAAAACTGTGGTGCAATATCACATATGCACTGCCAGGCGCGCTTGGGCTTTGAAACGTGCCTACCGAAGCTAAATAGCCATATCCACCACGTATCGCGCCACCTTTAAAATATTGATTAAGAAAATCAGCAGCTGACATGGTCATTAATCTGGCTAACGTAGATTGCGCGCGTGCAGAAAAATGTCTTAATTGCAGGCCAGCGCTTATGGTGGTAAATAAATCTTGATAACCGCCGCCTAAATTTGGTGGGGTGCGATGCATAAGCTCACTCACAGCGCCAATAACTTCTTGTAAATCGTTATTCATTCGTATGTATCCAGCACCATCTCCTGAACACAATTTTTCTAACTGCTTGATATAGTTACCATCATTACCAGTTTCGTCCAATAAATATTTGCCATTAGTTAATGGCATAAAGTCACCAGCAGGGCGGCTCACAATTTTTAAGCCTGCATCAACCAGCGCTAGCTCAGATACCACTTTTGGACTAAGCATACCAACAAGATAAGATGCGGTAGAGTTTCTAAACCCTGGACAAAATTCCTCAGTCACGGCAGCACCACCTATCACATGCCGCGCCTCAAAAACGCCAACACTCAGGCCTTTTTTAGCGAGATAGGCTGCGGTAGTGAGCCCGTTATGACCTGCTCCAATAATCACAATATCAAATTTATTGGCCATAAAACCCTCATGTCATTAACTAAAAATAGAACTTATTAAAATAAAATTATAAACAAGCTGTACGTACAGACAGTTTATTTTACACTATAATTATTATCAGTTTAAAATAAAGAGAAATTAATTGCTGAGTAAAAAATCAAAAGATTTAAGGATTGTGCGCGGAGAGGATTCGCGTCGTTGTCTAGTGCAAGCTGCAATCACAGCCGTTGCTCAATATGGCTTAGCTGCCACAACGTTAAATGTAGTGGCCAAGATTGCTGGCGTATCAAGAACCCTCATTGGTTTTCATTTTTCATCAAAAGAACAGTTATTAGATGCAGCGTTAGAAAGTGCGTTAGATACTTATGATAAAAGTTTGAGAAAGTATCTTGCTCAAATTAACGTTGATTCACAAATACAAATTGAAGGGCATATTCTTCATGATATGTATTTTGCAGCCAAGCATAGTGAGCTTTTATCGCTTTGGTTTGCAAATTGGGGTGAAGTGCGTGCGACAAAAAAATATCGCTTGAGTTTGTTGCCAATAGATAACAAATATCGCAATGAAATTGCAGAAAATTTAAATAATCTATTTAAAGATTCACAATTATCTATGCAGCGAGCTATTATGGTAGATAATTTTATTTATGGGGTTTGGCTAGAATGCCATCTAAATCCTGAAGATTTTGATTTAGAACAGTATTTATTAGTGGCAAAAAATTTTAACGAGCTAGTAGCTACAAAGCGCTAGTAAAGTAAAATAAAGAATCATGATTTATAGGGGCAACATTTTACACTTTTTTACTTAAGGGGATTGTAATGAAGCACGTACTTTTATTTGCAGCAATTGTTTTCGTTAGTGCACCTGCCTTTGCAGCAAAACCTTGTGAAGAGCTAAAAGCAGAAATCGAAAAAAAGCTCGAAGCAAAAGGAGTTAAAGATTACTCGTTAGAAGTTGTTGAAAATGCTGATGTAGCAGACCAAAAAGTAGTTGGTAGTTGCGATGGTGGCACTAAAAAGATTGTCTACGCTAGAAAGTAACTAACTAAGCGAAACGCAGGGAAAAAAATATAGCGGAACTTTTTTAAATAAAACAGCATTATTGCAATTGCTGTAACACTCATATTGCTCAAGTCATTGACCTTACGTATTGGTTTTCACTCATGAATAACCAGCTGTAGCACGTATATTCTGCGGGGATGGTCTTTACGGTTGATAGAGTATCTAATTGATATGCTATATAAACTGAACTAAAAAACACTTAAACGTACTAAATGGCCTTAGATAAGGTATTACACCAAAAATGTAAAACTTATATGTAGCCAAAAGCCACTTTTAGGAGTTAATGATGCGTTTTTTTAGTTATTTATCAATATTAAGTTTTTTATTTATCAGTTTTTCTGCCACTGCCAATACAACACCCAAGCAAGTTGATATACAAAGTTTGTCGTTACAAAAATCATATCTTCAAACCATAGATTGTCGTTCGCCCAAAAGACTCGCTGGAATGTTAAGTTCTGCGCTTAAAAACGCGGATAACTACAATGCAAAAGCAAATAATGCAGGAGTGTTTGAAGAAATTATCATCAATAATCCGTCTTGTTTTATTCAGGCACTTAATACTTTACCGCAAAAAAAATGCCTGCAAGTGGAAGATGCTTTTATCAATGAAACTTTCTTTTACCCACGCAACGAGATTAAAAGTGCGTTACAAAATGCCACAAACTATAGCAAAAGCTGTATCGCAAGTTAATTAAGTAGAAATTAAAGTTAAGTACAAAACTTAACGGGATTATTATTTAAATAAATCGTCCAGTGGGTTTTTACCACCGCTTGAAGGTTTTGCACTAACGCTTATTGCGGTGAGTTCTTCTTCGATATTGTCGCGATAAAAACTCCATTGTGCGCCCGCGCTTTTAAAGCGGTTCCACATTTCCGCGCTCACATTGGCGTATTCTAAAGCATTGCCGCAATCTAGCTCTACACGCAAAGTGCGGGTGTTGGCCTCATAGCCTATTGCGCGTAATTTACCTGCACTTATTTTTGTCATTTCCATGATGTAATCATTTCCATATGCTAAGCCTCGTTAAAATCTTAGCTTAAATGAGCTTGCATATGCTTACGATACCATAGATGAAAATGCTCCAAGCCTGCCTCAAGCGGCTGATTGTATGGCCCGCTTTGCTCTAAACCTTGCGTAAACAAGGCTTTGCGGCCATCGTGCATGCGTTGGCAAATTTCTTTATCTTCAACTGCAGTTTCTAAATAAGCAGCTTGTTGCGCGTTAACATATGCGCGCTCAAACAAAGCAATGTCTTCAGGGTAATAAAATTCAACCACATTGCTGCAAGTATCAACCCCTGTTGGAATTAAGTGTGAAACCACCAACACATTGGGGTACCACTCAATCATTAAAAAAGGGTAAAACACAAACCAAATCGCCCCATATTTTGGTGAAATGTTGCCGAAGTATTGCGTAATTGATTGCTGCCAATGTTCATACGTGGGCGATAAATGTTGCTCTGGCATGGGTTTGTAACCCACGGTTTGCACGCTAAAATGGTTGCCAAATTGCCAGTTTAATTTGTCACAATCGACTACTTGATTAAGTCCAGGGTGAAATGGCGCGACGTGATAATCCTCTAAATAAACTTCAATAAAGGTTTTCCAGTTAAAGTTGTAATGCTCAACCATGGCTTTATCAAAATGGAACTGCGTAAAGTCAAAATCTTGCTTACAGACAATCGATTCAAGCTCGACAGTAATATTGCGTGTTGCTTCAAATAATAAGCCATTCCAATTGATCAGTGGTGCTTTATCTAAGTTTAAGCATGGGTTTTCGTCAAAACGCGGTGCGCCAAGTAGTTTGCCGTTTAAATCGTAAGTCCAACGATGGAGTGGACATACAATGTTTTGCGCGTTGCCATGGCCTTTTAACATAATGCCTTGGCGATGCCTACACACATTACCTAAAAGCGAAATCTCGCCATTTTGATTTACCAAGGCTTTCGCATTGCCCATCCAATCGAGTGCATAGAAGTCGCCAGAATTTGGCACCATGAGCGAATGCCCTACATATTTAGGTGCATTGGCAAAGAGATGTTGCTCAGCCGCATAAACTTGCGGGCAGAAATAACTATGAATAGGCAAGGCGGCTTGTGTTGCCTGATGACGTTGTGGGATTGAAGTGACTGTAGACATAAAAAACAAAGTAATTCTAAAACCAATAAGATTCTGAAAAATTATTTTAGCTATAAAAGCTAAAATAAAACTTTAGCACAGAATTTTAAAACGTCTAAACAGACATAAGAATTAATGTCATTTAATGGCTAAAAATGCACTGGCCAAATAGCTTACAAACTAATTGGCCAGTTAAATTATGAGAAGTAATATATGTAAATTTAAAATGCGAAACTAGTGTGACAAA
>JAIYEJ010000185.1 GCA_027487055.1 Methylotenera sp.
CACTCCAAATTCATTTTGGTTTGCAACAACGGGCGAAGCGCGAAAATATCGGCATCTTGCATGTGTCGTCTATCTTCGCGCAAATGCAAAGTAATGCTATCCGCCCCCGATTGCTCTGCGCGCAAAGCTGCCTGAATCACGCTGGGATATTTTGTACCACGCGCTTGTCGTAAGGTTGCGACATGGTCGATGTTGACGCCTAATTTAATCATTTTGTAATTTTATACCTTCAATTTTCGTTGCAATACTTTGTTGCTCAATAAATTGACGCAGACATAGAGTGAATCAAAGCCCTTGTAAATCAATAAGCAATTGCCTCGTATGCAACGGTTTATCGCCTAAATAATGTGCCAACAAATAGCGCATCAATTGTTTACTTTGGATCTGAGTTTGCATGTCGATATAGTCATTCTTGGCCATATCTAACAAGGTTTTACCTTGTAATTGTACGCCATTTTTAGTGGATTTGAGTTCACAAGCGCCATATTCTGCCTCGTAACGGTAGGCTTTATCCGATTCAATCAATTGGTCGTTTTCATCTTGTAACAAAGGTACTGCGTAACCTAACTCTTGCAATAGTTGCAGTTCAAATTGGCGTAAGGTTGTGGCTATATCACTTGTATTTGCTAGCTTTTGCAAGGCTTCTTCGTAATGCTGAAACAAGTTTTCATGCGCATCTTCACGCGGCAAAAGTCTTAACAATAACTCGTTAATATAAAACCCACACATCAGCGCTTCGCCATTGAGCATGGTGAGGCCTGCACTCCAATCTAGGCTATGCAAAGTTTTTAGCTCGTTTTTACCAGACCATGTGCCATCTAATAATTGAAACGATTGCAACATACCACGCATGGCAGATCGTGGACGCCTTGCGCCTTTTGCCACTGCTGCAATACGCCCATGTTGCTTGCTAAAAAGCTCCACCAATAAACTGGTTTCTTTAAAAGGTTGCGTATGCAACACATACACAGGCTGGTCGCTTTGTTTGTGCGTGTCGTTGCTTAAAGCCAAATAAACTCCAACTTCATCACGTCAGTTCAAAACCCCAATTGGCCCAGCGCAATTATGGCTGGGTCGTCTGTTTTTTCAATTAAAATGGGCCCTAACATTTGGCCGTCACGAAAGCGCAACAGCGCATAACTGCTTGTTAAAGTTGTATCGGCGGAGGTAAATTTACCAAAACCAAATCGCAAATTACGTAACACTTGCCAACCACCAACTGGATTTTGCATGGCTGGGTCTTGTAATTCGGGGCGATGTAGCCACTGTTGCAACTCTGAAGTGGGCATACTTTCTAGCGCATCATGGATACCATCGCCAAGAATTTTCCAAAAAATGGCTTCATCAGTGTCGGCAGTGGCTAGTTGATGTTTTAACTGATACAACAACCAATTATCGTCTGCGTAACGTAAACAGAATAAGCTATTTAGACTACCATCAGCGCGGTTATGGGCAATATAAAAGCCGCATTCATCTAAGGTAATTGGCGCGCCTAAAAAGCCAAAATTTTGCATGTTAGTTCGTCCATTTGCGCTTGGTTTTATTTACATATCAATTCTGTCAGCCTACAAGCAAGTATCTAGAAGACTGCCAGCGGCATAAAATTTTCTTACGTTTTAAACACATCAAAAAACGTCGTTTAATAACCTAAGCTTTTGAGCGCTCTTTCATCATCAGCCCAGCCGCCTTTAACCTTTACCCAGGTTTCTAAATAAACTTTGCTGCCAAACAATTTTTCCATGTCTTGGCGCGCCTCAGTCGAGATTTGTTTCATTTTCTCACCACCTTTGCCAATCAGCATGGGTTTTTGACTATCTTTATCCACAATAATTGCAGCAAAAATGCGGCGTAAATTCTTATCAACTTCAAACTTTTCAATTTCAACAGTCACTGAATACGGCACTTCATCGCCTAGCAACCTAAATATTTTTTCACGTATCAATTCTGCCGCTAAAAAACGCTCATTTTTATCGGTAAGCTCATCTTCACCATAAATAGCTGGTTGTTCTGGCAAATATTTACGCGTTTCAGACAATAGCTCATCTAAATGTAAGCTCTTCTTTGCGCTCACTGGAATAATGCCAGCAAAAGGATGCAACAAATCAAAGTCTTGAATAAGTGGTAGCAAATTATTTTTGTCGCCCATCAAATCAGATTTATTCACCACCAACAAAACAGGTTTATCTGTTGGTAGCAAACTGAGTACTTTTTTATCTGCTTCGCCCAGTTTCATAGGTTCAATCACAAACAGCACCACATCTACTTCTGTGAGCACTTGGGTGACGGTTTTGTTCAGGGTTTTATTGAGTGCATTTAAGTGTTTTTGCTGAAATCCAGGCGTATCTACAAATAAAAACTGTGTATCATCAGTGGTGTGTATGCCAAGCAGTCGATGGCGCGTAGTCTGTGCTTTACGCGAAGTAATCGCTAACTTCATGCCTAATATATGGTTAAGTAAGGTAGATTTACCAACGTTTGGTCGGCCAACAATCGCCACCGTGCCACAGCGAAAAGCTACATTTTTTAAATCATCTGTCATCTTTAATTTTTTCTAGTGCCAATTGGGCAGCTTGTTGTTCGGCAATGCGGCGACTTGTGCCTTCACCCAACGTTGAAATAGCGCACTTTTCAATGACACATTCTATTTTAAAAATCTGCGCATGGGCTTCGCCATTGATGGAAACCACTTTGTAATCAGGCAAGTCTATTTTTTTGCCTTGTAAGTATTCTTGTAACTGAGATTTTGGGTCTTTATCAATTAATTTTGGGTCAATTTGCGCAAGCTTGTCTTGGTAGAGTTTTAGAATCAAACTTTCAACCGAAGCAAATCCGCCATCTAAATACACTGCGCCAATGATCGCTTCTAAGGCATCTGCCAATATTGATGGGCGGCGCCAACCTGCACTTTTAAGCTCGCCTTCACCTAACTTTAAAGCATCACCAAGCTCTAAACTTAAAGCGATTTCTGACAGGGTTGACTCTTTAACCAGTTGAGCACGTAAGCGGCTTAAATCGCCTTCTGGCAACTTAGAAAAACGCTGAAAAAGCTGATGCGCAACAATGAAATTGAGCGCGCTATCACCCAAGAACTCAAGACGCTCATTATTATTTGCGGCAAAACTACGATGTGTTAACGCCTGCACAAGCAATGCTGGCGTGTTAAATTGATAGCCCAAGCGCTCAGTAAGTTTACTAATCGCGATACTATCAATTGTCATTTTGGATAGCTTATTTGGCAGTGCTGGTATTAAAGTCTAGCAATACGCTGGCATTCGCTACAATTGGCGTAACAACTTGGTAGGTTGCACTTATTATGTTACCTGTTGAACTTTTCTCTATTACCAAGTCAGACCCTTTAATCACAGTAACGTAGCCAATATCTGCGCCTTTATCAAATGATTTAATGATATCTTGCTTACTCATTTCATTGAATTTAGGGTCGCTACTAATACTTTTGATGATTTTTTTAACGCTAAAAAACTCAATATAAGAAGGCACCACTTTCATGCCTATGACAGCTAAAAATATTACTGCAGCAATTACCAACACTAAACCAATAAATGTCATGCCTTGTTGTTTAATAATAGGTTGCTTGTTTACGATATTTTTTTTCATAAATCCCCCTCTAAATTGATTGAACACATCTATCGATCTAAACTATTTAATTGAAGAACCAATTCTGTCTAGCTTATCAAAATTAAACCAAATAAAAAATGCTTTGCCTACCAAGTTATGCTCTGGTACAAAGCCCCACACGCGACTATCTGCACTATTATCTCTATTGTCACCCATGGCAAAATAATTGCCCTCTGGCACCGTGATTGTTTCACCATTTAACAGTTTAGCACCAGGCGAATCTGCAATGTACTGATTTGGGATATCGTGTATCAAAATATCATGCGCTACATCACCCAACTGTTCTTTTGAGCGTCGAGCATTAATAATATTTGCACCTTGCATCTCGTACTCATAATTATCTTCAAACGTAAGCTCTAACTGCTTTCCATTGATGATTAGTTTTTTATCTTGGTATTGAATTGTGTCACCAGGCACTCCTACTACCCGCTTTATATAATCTATCGTGGGCTCTGGTGGATAGTGAAATACAAACACATCGCCACGCTTAGGATGATTCATTTCTAAAATGGTGTTATTCAAGATAGGGATACGAAATCCATAAGTAAATTTATTGACCAAGATGTAATCACCAGCCAATAACGTTGGCATCATCGAGCCCGAAGGGATTTTAAAGGGTTCTACCAAAAACGAGCGCAAAGTAAATACTAGTAAAATCACCGGAAAAAAGCTTTTCGCGTATTCAACATACCAAGGATCATCAACCCCAAGCGGTCTATTTTTACGCAAAAGAAAAAGATCTAGGAGCCAAATCAGTCCGGTGATCAGCAAAATAACCAACATGAATAACGCAAAATACATACTTAACCTAACTTTATGATCATTTAATGATTTGTTTAATACAAATTATTTGTCTTCAACGCGCAAAATTGCTAAAAAGGCTTCTTGTGGAATTTCTACACTACCCACTTGCTTCATACGTTTCTTACCTTCTTTTTGCTTATCAAGCAATTTACGCTTACGTGAAACATCTCCACCATAGCATTTTGCAATCACATTTTTTCGCATGGCCTTGACTGTTTCACGTGCAATAATAGTAGCACCAATGCTGGCTTGAATCGCCACATCAAACATTTGACGCGGAATCAACTCACGCATTTTTTCTGCAACTTGCCCTCCACGATATCGACTATTCGTTCGGTGCACAATTAGACTCAGCGCATCCACACGCTCACCATTTACCATAATATCAAGCTTTACTAAATCTGCTGCTCTAAACTCTAGAAACTCGTAATCCATGCTGGCATAACCACGCGATACAGATTTCAACTTATCAAAAAAATCTAAAACCACTTCATTTAGAGGCATTTCGTAGCTTAACATTACTTGCCGCCCCATGTATTGCATGTTTTTCTGAATACCTCTTTTACCATTACACAAGGTCATTACAGGTCCAACATAGTCCTGCGGCATCAACAAGTTAACATTAATAACTGGCTCACGTATCTCTTCAATTCGAGATGTATCTGGTAAGCGCGATGGGTTTTCGATTTGCTGTACTGAGCCATCTTTTAGCAATAATTCATATACCACGGTAGGTGCAGTGGTAATCAAATCCATGTCGTACTCGCGCTCTAAGCGCTCTTGCACAATTTCCATGTGCAACAAACCTAAAAAGCCACATCTAAAACCAAAACCAAGCGCGGTAGAGTTTTCTGGCTCAAATAGCAAACTACAATCATTCAAACTTAGCTTTTCTAAAGCTGTTCTTAACGCTTCAAACTGATTAGATTCCACAGGATATAGTCCCGCAAACACCTGTGGTTTCACTTCTTTAAAACCTGCCAACGGCTCAGCCGCAGGTTTATCTGTATGGGTCACAGTATCACCCACTTTTGCATCTTCTAGCGATTTAATACCCGCAATCACAAACCCCACTTCACCAGCCGACAAAGCTGACCTTTGTAGGGATTTTGGAGTAAAAACGCCCACTTGCTCACATAGGTGTTGCGCGCCTGTCGCCATGAGCTTAATTTTCTCTTTCGGCTTTAACACACCATCAATGACGCGCACTAACATGACAACTCCCACATAATTGTCAAACCAAGCATCTACAACCAACGCCTTAAGAGGCGCATCCACATTGCCTCGTGGCGGTGGTACTTTGGTAATCACCGCCTCCAATACATCGCGTACACCTAAGCCAGTTTTGGCAGAACAAAGTACTGCATCGCTTGAATCACCGCCAATCACATCTTCAATTTCTTGTTTGACGCGCTCTGGATCTGCAGATGGCAAATCGATTTTGTTTAATACTGCAGTAACTTCCACACCCAAATCGAGCGCGGTATAACAGTTAGCCACACTTTGCGCTTCTACGCCTTGCGACGCATCTACAACTAAAAGTGCGCCTTCACAGGCGGACAATGAACGTGAAACCTCGTAACTAAAATCCACGTGACCGGGTGTGTCAATCAAGTTTAAGTTGTAAATCTGTCCGTCATTGGCTTTGTATTGTAGCGCCGCTGTTTGCGCCTTAATGGTAATGCCACGTTCGCGCTCGATATCCATGCTGTCTAGTACTTGCGCTTCCATTTCACGGTCTTCCAAGCCGCCACACAAATGAATAATGCGGTCAGCCAAGGTCGACTTACCGTGGTCAATATGGGCGATAATGGAGAAGTTTCGGATGTTTTTCACTAATATTTTTTACATCATCTTTTAAGTTTTACAAACAAGAAAGGCGCACAGAGCGCCTTTCTTACACAGCCGACATTTTACAACAAATGCCGAATAACTCACTAATTATTTGGTGACTTTTATCGGCACATACAATGTGTTCTCGCCACGCAACACCAATACCGCCACAGTTTTACCCAGTGGTACAGCATTAATCTGTTTATTAAATAATTCTACACTTTGACTTTCTGAGTTATTTAATCCCAAAATCACGTCACCACGGCGAATGCCCGCTTGCGCTGCAGTTCCTGTCGCTTCAGTCACTAACAAGCCATTTTTGCCGTTCAACTTTTTCTTTTGTTGTGGTGTTAACTCTTTTAGCGTTAAGCCAATTTTATTCACTTCTGCTTTAGGCGCAGGCTTAAGTGATGGCGCTGCTTCATTTGGGTCAATCGGCATTTCACCAACAACAACATTCAATGTTTTAACAGTCCCTTTTCTAAAGATGTCTACAGGAACAGTTTTGCCAGGTTTAGCGCTACCAACTGCACGTGGCAAATCACTGGAGGTATTAATCATTTTGCCATCAAATTTGGTAATCACATCACCAGCTAACAAGCCACCTTTTTCGGCAGGCCCTGTTTTTTCAACACCTGCGATAAGCGCACCGTTGTTATTTTTCATGCCAAATGATTCAGCAAGTTCTTTGGTAAGTTCTTGAATAGCAACACCTAACCAACCACGTGTGATTTTGCCATTTGTTTTAAGTTGATTTGAGATATCAATAGCAACATCAATTGGAATACTAAAAGACAAGCCCATAGAACCGCCGCTACGGCTATAGATTTGTGAGTTTACGCCAACGACTTCTCCACGTAAATTATATAGCGGGCCACCTGAGTTTCCGGGATTAATAGCAACATCGGTTTGAATAAATGGTACAAAGTTCTCTTGCGGGAGCGCACGACCTTTAGCACTTACAATACCCGCCGTCATCGTATTTTCCAAACCAAAAGGCGATCCAATTGCAGCCACCCATTCACCAACCTTAAGTGCCGCTGGGTCACCTATTGTGGCCTTTGGTAAATTAGTTGCGTCAATTTTAATCAACGCAACGTCTGTACGCTTGTCTGTGCCAATAATTTTGGCTTTAAATTCACGTTTATCTGATAATTTTACTAATACTTCATCAGCTTCATTCACCACATGTGCATTGGTCAAAATATAGCCATCTGCACTAATAATAAAACCAGAACCTAGCGATTGTGATTTGAATTCTTGATTTGGCTGACCACCCTGTCCTGGCATTGTTGGAAAACCAAAGCGTCTTAAAAATTCTTGCAACTCTGGGTCATCTGGCATGCCCGCAAGTGGTGAGCCACCAGTTTGGGTGACTGTTGTCACACTGATATTCACAACTTCTGCACCGTGTTTTTCAGCAAGTTCGGTAAAATCAGGCAAATCGCCTGCAGTAGAAATTTGGGTGAAACTTGTTGTTAATACTGCAAATAGTAATGCGCTAATAGAAATCCAACTTTTTAACATCTAAATAGTTTCCTTAAAATAAATTTAATAAAGTTTAGTCAACATTAATGACAGTTTCTTGAAAAGCTAATCTCAAAATGACCGGTTGCTGTAAGCTAAAATAGCTATTAGAAATGGTATGTCCTTTTACCCATATCAAACCCAACACCAATCCAAGGACTGCGCCTACCATTGCACTCGCGTCGTTTGGGATAATTTTTGTTGCTAATAGCGCACCCAAAAACAAAGTCACAAGCGGCAAAATATAAAGTAGCAATGCACTTTTCAACAGTGCACTTTCATTAATGCCCACTATAACGCTTTGCCCCACCTTCGCGTTGATACGATTTTGTGCTTTAAAGGCAGTAGATTGATGGGCAAACAATTTACCCCAAATAGAGTTGCCACAACCGCGTGTTTGGCCACACAGGCCACATGCACTTTTGCGTTCTATTTCCAAAGTAGCTGAAGGGATGCCTGAGAGATTATCAAGCGAGAGAATAACTGCGCGTTCTTCTATCATATTTCTTAATTAAAAATTGATAAGTTTTTTGTTATTTATTTAAAGCTGTTTGTTTGTTTAAGCTCACTGCTTTTGCAATTTGACGGCAAGTTGTTTCTGGCACCTCACCCACTACATTCACTTGGTGACCATCTATCACATTAGCACACATATTGGTTGAACCCATTTGCATATGTCCCATTTTTGGTCGCATGCCTTTAGTAAGCGGCTCAATGAATACCGAAACAGAACCGATACCATCTGAAAAAATCATTTGATCAACCGTTGTGGTTTTACCTGGCACAACCAAAGCACGGTGATCTACTTTAACATAACCAATCGGCAATTCAGATACAAACCAATTACTGTGTACTTGATGATGATTTGAAGTATCTTTCATATCATAACTCTTAGTAACATACTGTTTAGTCACATCAATTTTAGGCTGAAACCAATTGATATCTTGTGTATCCATCGTGTTAATTTCGTTAAAGGCGATATGCTCTAGAGCTTGCTTTTTATTATCTAATAAGGCCATTTTTAGTAACAAGCCATATTGTGTATCCGCCCAAATTTTGTAGCTGTAACGATAACTATCATTGGGGGTTAAGTTAATAATTTGCGCTTCTCTACCTGCTATGGTGTCCATTCCAGCAAGTTCGGCTACATAACTTGCTTTAATCGCTTGTATATTCGTAGGAATCATTGCAGGAAAAAGATTTTGCCCACGGCGTTTTTCTATCACCATGGTTTGATTGTGCGGGCGCAAAATCACAATATTTTCACCATGTCTATATACCTCACGCGCTTGACCAGGTTGCGGTCTATTGTCTAAAACAACATTGCGTGTCATTTCACGCCCAGCTTGGTTCATGTGAGTGATTTGAACAGAGTGAGTTTCTTTACCATTTTGATAAACAAAAATGCCTTGGTAATTTAACTCGCGTGCGGCATAGGCGGTTTTTTCTAATAAAAACCAAGGGTCATCTGCAGCGATTGTAGCTAAACTAATTACGCTTAAAAGCAGCGCACTAAAAAACTTATGCATTACTTGTTAGATCCCACAAAGCTAGCATCTTGAATATAGTAAGCCGCGCCAGTAGGCGCTGCGGCCTGATGCGCTTGTAAGTACTCAGTTGGAATACTTTGAGCAATCTCAATTGGCGCCAAAGCTTCAGTTGGGGCAACTTTCTCTGTTTTAACCATAATGACTTGTTCTGGTGAGTAATTGACTTGTTGTTGCAACACCATCACACCAACAAACATCACTGCAGCAACTGATGCCGCAATTGACCAAAAGCCTGATGTTCTGTGTGACGACTTATTGATTGTGATTGATGTAATGTTACCAATATCAGATTCAATACTTAACGTTGCTTTAGGTGCTAAAACAATAGGCTCAGCCTCAAGTGCTAACATCACTCTGCTGGTAAAGTCTTGACGGAGCGGGGCTTCACCACGCATAGCATCGCCAATTAAATGATAAGTAGCCCATGTGTTTTTGAGCTCACCGCCAGATTTCGCAGATATGATTAAATGCTCTGAACTTTCAATATCGAGTTCGCCATCTATCAGTGCAGATAATTGATCTTTCATCATAATTCCTTTTAAAGCTTTTCTTAAATATTTAAACTCAGAAAGTTATACTTAACTACCAGCGTTTACCGTCTGGTGTATCAAGTAATGGTTTTAATTTTTCAGAAATCGTTTCACGCGCTCTAAATATGCGTGAACGAACTGTACCTATTGGACATTGCATCAATGTTGCAATTTCCTCATAGCTTAATCCTTCAATTTCTCGCAGTGTAATTGCTGTACGTAATTCTTCAGGCAAGCTCGCAACGGTGTCATTGACAGTTTGCGCAATTTCTTTTGTCATCATGGCCGTTTCAGGCGTATCCATGGAGCGCATCTCATTACCGTCTTCAAAATTTTCTACATCATCAATTTCTACTTCTTGCATCACTTGTGGCCTGCGGCCTAATGATACCAAATAATTTTTTGCAGTGTTAATACCGATGCGATAAAGCCAAGTATAAAAAGCACTATCACCTCTAAAGTTAGGTAAAGCGCGATAAGCTTTTATAAACGATTCTTGTACCACGTCTTCCACCTCTGCTTGATCGC
>JAIYEJ010000088.1 GCA_027487055.1 Methylotenera sp.
CAAGACACCATTGATTACAAAAATAAAAAGCCCCAAAGTAATAATCGTGACAGGTAAGGTTAATATTAACAAAAGCGGCTTAATTAGCATATTTGCCAACCCAATCACCACCGCTGCAACCAGAGCAACTAAAAGATTAGACACATGAATATCCGGCACTAAATAGGCAACGCCTAGCAATGCTAATGCGTTTAATAACCATCCAGCTATTAATTTCATGTGTCTATCCCTTAATTAATCAGAAAACTGCTAATTAATACTAGTAACGGTATGTATCTGGCTTGTATGGGCCATCTTGAGATACGCCAATATATGCCGCTTGTGTTTCTGACAACCTTGTAAGTTGCGCATTGAGCTTTTTCAACTGCAATACAGCTACTTTTTCGTCCAAGTGTTTAGGTAAAGTATACACGCCCACCGGATAGTTCGCCTGTTGCGTATATAGCTCAATTTGCGCGATGGTTTGGTTAGCAAAGCTAGAACTCATGACATAACTAGGGTGACCAGTACCACAGCCAAGGTTCACTAAACGACCTTTTGCTAACAGAATAATTTTTTTGCCGTCAGGGAAAATCACATGATCCACTTGTGGTTTGATTTCGTCCCATTTGTATTTTTCCAAGCTTGCAACATCAATTTCATTATCAAAGTGACCAATATTACATACAATCGCTTGATCTTTCATTTTTGCCATATGGTCATGGGTAATCACGTGGTAATTACCTGTTGCTGTTACAAATATATCTGCATGTTCAGCTGCATAATCCATAGTCACCACGCGGTAACCTTCCATCGCGGCTTGTAACGCACAAATTGGGTCAATTTCTGTCACCCACACTTGGGCAGAAAGTGCACGTAAAGCTTGTGCAGAACCTTTACCCACGTCACCATAACCTGCAACAACCGCAACTTTGCCTGCAATCATCACGTCTGTTGCGCGTTTAATCGCATCGACTAATGATTCACGGCAACCATATAAGTTGTCGAATTTTGATTTGGTCACTGAGTCGTTAACGTTAATCGCTGGGAACGCCAATTTACCTTCTTTATGCATTTGGTACAAACGATGCACGCCAGTGGTAGTCTCTTCAGTCACGCCGATGATTTTAGCCAAACGGGTTGAATACCAAGTTGGATCAACTTTTAATTTTTCTTTAATCGCATCGAACAAGCAAATTTCTTCTTCTGAAGATGGATTCGCAACCACTGATAAATCTTTTTCTGCGCGTGTACCAAGGTGTAACAATAATGTTGCATCGCCACCATCATCTAAAATCATGTTTGAGTAGCCACCATCTGTCCACTCAAAAATGCGGTGTGTGTAATCCCAGTATTCAGTCAGAGTTTCACCTTTAATGGCAAATACCGCTGTGCCACCAGCCGCAATCGCTGCCGCTGCGTGATCTTGTGTTGAGTAAATATTGCACGATGCCCAGCGCACTTCGGCGCCTAAGTCTTTTAACGTTTCAATCAACACAGCAGTTTGAATCGTCATGTGAAGTGAGCCAGTAATACGAGCACCTTTAAGCGGTTGTGCTTTGGCATACTCTTGACGAATTGCCATTAATCCTGGCATTTCTGTTTCGGCAATGGCAATTTCTTTACGACCAAAATTGGCTAAATTGATGTCAGCGACAACATAATCTTTAATGTCAGTTACAGTATTCATTATAATTTCCTTAATAGCTTTAAACTTAAAGCAATGAAATGATGTAACCAGCAGGGAAAGGATGTTTTAGACAAAAGCTATGTAGTTAAAAACTATTGGCGTTTTGTTCACCCGTTTCCCGTGTCTGGCACGGTTAAATAATTAGGTGAACGCCGTTTGAGAGAAGTTAATCCCCCTAACCGAGCCTAGAGCATTTGCTAAATAATGAAGCAAAGCTTTGCAACGTTCCTCGGTTAATCTGCTTTTAATGACCGCATTATAGCGAATTGGTTCAGATTGTCAAAATACCGCATCAAGCAAATTGTTAATTTTAAAAAATATTGGCGCCGAATTTACTTCCAAATCTCAAACTGGCTCCAAATCTCGTTAATATCTTTTACGCCCCATAACGCTGGATCCTCATGACCAATTATTTCATCTTGAACATTTGGTTTTGATAAATCTAAAACTTCTACAGGAATACGTGATTTAGACTTTGTAGAGAAAAATACTTTTACCATTGGCGTTAATAACGATTTTGGGCTTTGGTCTATCACTACAGCTAAACGTCCTGATTTTAGCTTTACCATAGAGCCCACCGGGTAAATACCAACGCTTTTCACAAAAGCTTTAAAAACAGTGTCATCAAAATGATCAGCCCATTGGGCCATGCGCTGTAAAGAAATACCGGGTTCCCAACCATCTTTGTAGGGACGATTTGATGTAATGGCATCATAGACATCACAAACGGCTCCCATTTTTGCAAATAAGCTAATCTCATCTGCTTTTAACTTATGCGGGTATCCCATACCATTGACTTTTTCATGATGATGCAAGCAAACATCCAACACAAGTTCATCCGTCACTTGGCCCTGCAAAAGCATCGCGTGACCGCGTTGCGGATGCTCCTTCACTAAAGCGAACTCTTCATCTGTGAGGGCTCCTGGCTTATTGAGCACTTCATTTGGTATACCCGCTTTACCGATATCATGGAGTAATCCAGCCATGCCGGCACTTTTGGTTTCAATTTCTGAAAGGCCAAGTTCTTTTGATAGCGCGACCATTAATGCACAAACCGCTACAGAGTGCATATAAGTATAATCATCTTTATTTTTTAGTCGCACCAAGCTAATTAATGCACCTTCGTTACGCGCAACTGAATCTGCTATATCGTCAACCAACTGTAATGCTACTTGTTGATTGACCGCCTTGCCCATGCGCATATCATCAAACATAGAGACAACCGCTTTTTTAGAAGACTTTATTATTATTTTTGCACGGTCATTTTCTTCTGATGCTGACACTCGAACAGGAGATTCTTTTTTTTCTGCATTTGATTTTTCTTCTGTACCAGATTTTTCTTTAAGCGTAGCTGGATCTGCAGGGTTTTCATGGGGCGTGGGCACTGTCTCTTCTTCAAGCACATCTAGGCCTTTAGAAGTATCTATCACCACCTCTTTGACGCTACTCGCTTGTAGTTTTTTTAAGTCTGTCGCATTTTTTAACACAAACGCTTTATGCCAAAAGGGATGTTCAATCCATGAACCTTTCAGCTCATGAATAAACATCCCTTTTCGGACTTGTTTTGTGGAAATGACTTTTAACATACTTTATCGCAATATCGTTTCCGATATATTAGCTATAGAGGTAGAAAAATAATTGCGTTAAGAAGTGGCTTTTTACACCTCTACTTTAGCAATCAAACAACCTTATATACCTGCCGCAGCCTTTAATTCAGCAGCTTTATCTGTTGATTCCCAAGTAAACTCAGGCTCATCACGACCAAAATGGCCATAAGCAGCCGTTTTGGTATAGATTGGGCGCAACAAATCGAGCATTTTAACAATGCCTTTTGGACGCAAATCAAAATGTTCTCCGACTAATTTCGTCAATGCCTCATTTGAGATTTTGCCTGTGCCATAAGTATCAACCATGATTGATGTCGGGCGCGCCACACCAATCGCGTAACTGATTTGCACCATACATTTATCAGCCAAACCAGCAGCCACAATGTTTTTGGCCACATATCGTGCCGCATAAGCTGCACTACGGTCCACTTTTGATGGGTCTTTACCAGAAAAAGCACCGCCGCCGTGAGGCGCTGCGCCACCATAGGTATCAACAATAATTTTGCGACCAGTCAAGCCACAATCACCTTGTGGGCCACCCACAACAAAACGACCAGTTGGATTGACCAAATATTTAATGTCACCTTTAATCAATTCTTGCGGCAACATTGGTTTGATTATATCTTCAATCACAGCTTCACGAATATCCTTGAGATCCATCTCTGGTGCGTGCTGGGTAGATACCACCACGGTGTCAATAGCATGTGGTTTACCATCTACATATCGAATCGTCACTTGTGATTTTGCATCTGGTCGTAGCCATGCCAAGCGGCCATCTTTACGCAATTGGGCTTGGCGCTCCATAATGCGATGACTCAACCAAATTGGTAATGGCATGAGTTGCGGGGTTTCGTTGACTGCATAGCCAAACATCAACCCTTGGTCGCCTGCGCCTTGGTCTAGCGGGTCATCAAGTGCGCCATCAACACCTTGTGCAATATCTGGAGACTGTTTGTCGTAAGCCACTAATACTGCGCAACCGCGATAATCAATACCGTAGTCGGTATTGTCGTAACCAATGCGTTTAATGGTTTCGCGTGCGACTTTAATGTAATCTACATTGGCTGTTGTGGTAATTTCACCTGCTAAAACAACCAAACCAGTGTTGGCAAGTGTCTCTGCGGCAACACGTGCGGTTGGATCTTGCGCTAAAATAGCGTCTAAAATACTGTCTGAAACTTGGTCTGCGAGTTTGTCTGGATGACCTTCAGAAACGGATTCTGAAGTAAAAAGATAATCGTTCATTATTGGTGCCTTGAAAAAAAATTTAAAAATTGAAATGGCGCACATACTAAAGGCTAAAGCATGCACATCAGGACAAATGAAACATAATTGTATCCAATTTAAGTGACATTCACATGAAATTATTAGGAACAATCTAATTCGTTACTTTTAATTTGTCCCTTTTTAACAAAATAAAATTATAGAAACAAAATAAAATTATAATAACGGCTATGAATTTAACATTTACAAAAATGCAGGGCGCTGGTAACGACTTTGTGGTAATAGATAGTTTTACTTCAGTCGTTACGCTCGACGTTGCACAAATCAAAAAAATCGCTGACCGTAACTTTGGCGTGGGCTGTGATCAACTTTTGATAGTAGAAAAAGCGACACAAACAGGCGTGGATTTTCGCTATCGTATCTTTAATGCAGATGGCGGCGAAGTTGAACAATGCGGTAATGGCGCAAGGTGTTTTGTGCGCTTTGTGGTAGAAAAAGGCTTGACACAAAAAAAAGAAATCAAGGTTGAAACCGCGAGTGGGATCATCACGCTTACGCTACGTGACGATATGCAAGTCACAGTCAATATGGGTGCTCCACGCTTTGAGCCAAACAATATTCCATTTGTTGCGCAAACACGAGAAAATTTATATGCTCTGGAAGTCAATCCCCATGAGGGTTCAAGCGGTGCTATTTCGATATCAGCAGTTTCTATGGGCAATCCGCATGCAGTGACCATTGTTGAAAATGTAGAAATCGCCAATGTTGCAACGCTTGGTCCGCTAATAGAAGCGCACTCACGTTTTCCGCAACGGGTGAATGCTGGTTTTATGCAAGTTTTAAATTCACATGAAATTAACTTGCGCGTGTACGAGCGCGGCAGCGGTGAAACACTTAGTTGCGGCACTGGCGCTTGTGCGGCTGCTGTAACCGGCATACAACTTGGCTTATTAAATTCCCCCGTGCTAGTCAATACGCGAGGTGG
>JAIYEJ010000346.1 GCA_027487055.1 Methylotenera sp.
CGACATCAAATACACGGCCATCACAACGGCTAACAACAACAGTCCTTCGAATAGACTGAATAAAATGTTTTTCCAACCAAAAAAATGTAAGTTGGCATCTCGTGGAGGGCGTTCCATGATGCCGATTTCTTCCTGTTCCGACTCAAAAGCAACGGAGCAAATGGGGTCGATGATAAGCTCAAGGAAAACAATTTGTATTGGCAAGAGTAAAATGGGCAGGGAATCGAACAGCGCTGGCAAAAGTACCATGCCAATGATGGGAATATGGATGGCAATGACGTAGGACATCGCTTTTTGTAAATTATCAAAGATCCTGCGCCCCAAATGGATGGCAGAGACAATGGATGAAAAATCGTCATTGAGCAATACCATGGACGCGGCCTCTCTGGCTACATCCGTGCCTTTCATGCCCATGGCGATACCAATGTCTGCTGCTTTTAAGGCGGGCGCATCATTGACGCCGTCGCCCGTCATCGCCACGATTTCTCCATTTAACTTCAGTGCTTGAATGATTTGAAGTTTTTGTTCAGGTACGATTCTCGCAAAAATTTGTGTCGTTCTGATCTTTATAGCGAGTTCTTGGGTACTCATCTGTTTCATTTCCTCTCCCGTGATGATTTGGTTTCCGTGCGGGAGTCCAATTTGGTCGGCGATGCTCAACGCGGTTTTTGGGAAGTCGCCCGTAATCATGATGACCCGAATTCCAGCAGAATGGCATGCTTTGATGGCCTGGGGGACTTCTTTTCTAATGGGGTCTTCAAAGGCCACCAGTCCCGTGAATTCAAATTCAAAATCCGCTTGACTCTCTGGCAAGTCGTGGGTTGTTAATGTACAGGTCGCTGCAGCCAATACCCGCAATCCCTGTCCTGCCAATGTATTTACCTGATGAATGATTTTTTCGTGGTTTTCTGCATCCAATCCGCATAGGTCGAGGATGCTTTCTGGAGCGCCCTTGCAATAGGCCGTTGGGTAGGGCGCATTGGGATGCTGTAGAATTCGGGTAATTGCGAAAAGTGTTTTACTCAAGGGATATTCTCTGAGCAGGGTTTCGTATTTAGGTGTGTCTGCGTCGGTTATAGAGACATAGGCCCGTTGGATGGCTTTGTCCATGGGGTCCACACTTGCAGATGAACTGGCAAGGTAACAGACCGTTAAAACCGTTTCTATTTCAGGGCGATGCGAGTCAAACATCGCTTCAGGAATCAATGCATGGTTGGCCATTATGGTGGTTAAGGCCATCTTGTTTTGGGTAATGGTTCCGGTTTTATCGCTGCATAGAATGGTGGCCGATCCCAAGGTTTCAATGGCAGATGGCTTTCTGGTTAGCACTTGGGTCTTTGAGAGTCGCCATGCACCCAAAGCCATGAAGATGGTAAGGATGACGGGGAATTCCTCGGGCAAAATGGCCATTGCGGCTGCCAAACCATTCAATAAAGCATCAATAAAATCGCCACGCGTCAAGTAAAAAATGGTGATAACCCCAAGACTGATAACCGCACCTCCCAAAAATAATTTTTGAATGAACCGTTTCATTTCGGCTTGGAGTCGGGTTGGTGATTGTTCAATCGATAGCAGCGAGTTGCCAATTTTGCCAAGTTGTGTTTGGTTGCCTGTAGCAAAAACCTGTGCGATGCCATTTCCCTGAACCACAAGCGTCCCACTGAAAATAGATTGTTCGCCGGCATCCTCGATGGTGGGTCCCAATTTATGTACCGGCACCGATTCTCCTGTAAGCATGGATTCATCCACCGTCAAGTTTGATGCACTAATAATTGCAGCGTCTGCGGGAACTCTATCGCCCTCATGAAGTATGAGTAAATCTCCGGGTACCACCTCGCTACCTGCGATTCTGACCGCCTCACCATCTCGCATAACCAAGGCCCTCGGGGATGATAATTGTCGGAGCGCTGAAATAGAGGCCTCCGTTTTTTTGTTTTGATAAAAGGTGATGAAAATGATCACAAATACCCAACACAGTAACATTAAGCCCTCGTTGTAGTTGCCCAAAAACAAATAAATAGAACCGCAGCCGAGCAACAAAATGAACATGGGCTCTTTCACAACTTCCAGCACGATGGCAAAGATTCCCTTGGGTTTGTCTTTGGCAATTTGGTTTGGGCCGTACTGCAACAACAATTTTTTTGCTAGCACGCTGCTTAAGCCATTGGGATCGATAGGGGAGGTTGCCATGTTTTTTACAAGATAAGCAGGAATTCGGGTACAATTTTTTCTATTTAACCGATGCGAGAATTAAGTTCGTGGCGGAGTATGATTCCCGAAACACCCCCATGGAACTGTTTAACCTGCCTTCAGTTTTAACTATGTCGCCCATTCTGTTGGCTTTGGTCATTGGTTTTGTGGTGGTTGTGCAATCATTGTTTGGGGTAGGAGTCTTGTTTTTTGGTACACCCATTTTGATGGTGTTTGGCATTCCATTTTTCCAAATTTTGGCTTTGCTGTTGCCCATTTCCTTTGTAATCAACGCCGTGCAAACAGTGATGGGTTGGCGACAGATTCAATGGGGAATGGTGAAGCGATTTTTATTGTGCGCATTGCCCCCAGTTGTGTTGGGTACATTTTTACTCGAAGGGTTACACGGACTTTTTTGGTTGCCCATGGTCATTGCCCTTTCTTTGGTTTTATTGTCGGTAGGATACTATTTCAACGCATTCCCATCAACAATTGCCCAATGGATGAACCACGAGAAAACCTATTTTGTGTCGTTAGGGTTGATTCACGGACTCACCAATTTGGGAGGACCGCTGTTGTCTTCATTCATGATTGCAAGATTCCCAGACAAGTATATTTCTAGAGCCACCACGGCCGTCTGCTATGGGTTTTTGGTGTTTGTTCAGTTCCTATCGCTTAGCACAAATACCACTTTCATGGCTGCCATTAACTTTCAACAGCTGGGGTTTGTACTGTTGGCCTTATTGGTGTTTTTTACGGCCAATCGCTGGTTGTTTATTCGATTTAGTGATCGCGCCTTCAAGCAAGTGTTTGGTGGTCTTTTACTTCTCATTGCGATGGTGCTGGTATTGAGAAATATGTAACCCAAGGCACAAAACGGTTGGAAATTTTGACGCATTTTTGTGCGGATGTTTAAGGGCGTATTGTTTTCGGTGTTCGTGGGATTGTTGGCCGTAGTTTTAGAAAAATTCACGCCGCCCGCACTCAATGGCATCCTCATCGCCCTGCTCTTGGGGATTTTGTTGGGGAATA
>JAIYEJ010000158.1 GCA_027487055.1 Methylotenera sp.
AAATTTCATTTAATTCTCCAAAGTTTATCCAAGCTTTATATGGCTAGTTTTAAATTAATCAGCCTTTTAGCTTTGTTTATTTATTTTTAATAATCCCTTAGCTTGCGCAATCACAAGTGTTAGCAAGCACTATATGTTATTGTATATTGCAATAATATTTATGTAAAACAATGGTTTATTTATTCTCAGATTTGAATTGTGCTGGCTGTATACAACCTATTTAACGCTTATATTGGCTGAAATTATCCAATATGGATTATTCGTTTTTATTGCAATAAAGCCAAAAAGTCGTTATCCCAAGAATAACTGATATGCAGGATTTTGCGTTTCATCCCAATAAGGGTAACCCAAGTTTTGTAAAAATGTGGCAAAGTCAGCTTGCTCATGCGGTGGCACCTGCATGCCCACCAGCACACGGCCAAAGTCTGCACCGTGGTTGCGGTAATGGAACAAACTAATATTCCAATCGTGCCCCATGGTGTCTAAAAACTTCATCAACGCCCCTGGTTTTTCGGGGAACTCAAAACGATAGATTACTTCGTGCTCGGCTTGTGGCGCGCGGCCTCCAACCAAATGGCGCAAGTGTAACTTGGCAAATTCGTTATCGCTTAAATCCAGAGCTGGCAAGCCCTGACCAATTAAATCGGTGACTAATGCAGCTGATTCTGTCGGGTCCGTCATCGCCACACCCACAAAAATATGGGCTTCTTTTGGGTCAGCGTATCGGTAATTAAACTCAGTAATGTTGCGATTGCCCAATACGCGACAAAATGTTTTAAATGCACCAGGCTTTTCTGGAATTGTCACCGCCAACACCGCTTCGCGCTTTTCGCCTAGCTCTGCACGCTCTGATATAAAGCGCAAGCGGTCAAAATTCATGTTGGCACCAGAAGCCGTCGCAATTAATGTTTTACCTGTTAAATGGTGGCGCTCGGCATATTCTTTTAGCCCAGCTACTGCTAAGGCGCCAGCAGGTTCTAAAATGCTACGCGTATCTTCAAATACGTCTTTAATGGCGGCACAAATCGCATCGTTATCCACCACAATCATTTCATCCACAAACTGTTGCGCTAGCCTAAATGTATGCTCTCCAACTTGCTTCACGGCAGCGCCATCTGCAAATAAACCCACTTGGTCTAGCACTACGCGGTGGCCTTGTTTCAGTGATTCGGTCATAGCTTCAGAATCTTTGGCCTCTACGCCAATCACTTTAATCTCGGGCCGCATGGCCTTGATATAAGCCGCAATTCCTGCCAGCAACCCGCCTCCGCCCACGCAACAGAAAATCGCTTCTATTGGTTCAGGGTGTGAGTTTAAAATCTCCATCGCAATCGTACCTTGGCCTGCAATTACGTCTGGGTCATCGTAAGGGTGTACAAAAGTTAAGCCTTCTGATTTTTCTAGTTCAAGTGCTTTTATATAAGCATCTGAGTAGCTGTCGCCATAAAGCACAACCTCTGCGCCACGCGCTTTAACTGCATTTACTTTAATGAGTGGCGTGGTGGTGGGCATGACAATCATGGCGCGGCATTTTAGTTTTTGTGCGCTCAAAGCTACGCCTTGTGCATGATTGCCTGCACTGGCAGCTATCACTCCGCGCTTGAGTGCATCTTCAGGTAGATGCGCCATTTTGTTGTATGCGCCACGTAATTTAAACGAGAACACTGGCTGCATATCTTCGCGCTTTAGCAATACGCGATTATGGATACGTGCAGATAAATTTGCTTGAAACTCGAGCGGTGTTTTTTTTGCCACGTCGTACACGCGCGAGTTTTCAATGCTTTGTTTATAGTTTTTGCTCATGCTTTATAGTTTATGGTCATATTAAATAATTGACATACGTTTTTTAAAAAAAGCCAATGCAGGTTATTATATTGAATTATTAGCAATACTAAAGATTTTAAAAAGGATTAAGCAGAATGGCATTTACTCAGGACGAATTAAAACAACAAGTCGCAAAAGCAGCAGTTGCTTATGTAAAAGAGGGCATTATAGGTGTGGGCACAGGCTCAACTGCCAATTATTTTATTGAAGAGTTAGCAAAAGTTAAAGGCAAAATTGAAGGTGCAGTCGCCAGTAGCGAGGCTACTGCCCAACGTTTGCGCGGTCATGGTATTGAGGTGTTTGATTTAAACGCGGTAGATAGCTTAGATATTTATGTGGATGGCGCGGATGAAATCACCGAGCATATGCACATGCTAAAAGGTGGGGGAGGTGCGCTTACACGTGAAAAAATTGTGGCTGCCGTAGCTAAAACATTTATTTGTATTTGTGATGAAACCAAATATGTTCCAGTGTTAGGTAAGTTTCCGTTACCAGTAGAAGTATTGCCAATGGCAAAAAGCTACGTGGCGCGCGAGTTGGTAAAACTGGGTGGGCAACCAAAATTGCGTGATTTCACCACCGATAACGGCAATGTGATCTTAGATGTGTGGAACTTAAAGATCGAAGACCCAGTGGCGATTGAAGCGAAAATCAATCAAATCGTCGGTGTGGTGACCAATGGCTTATTTGCTGCAAGACCAGCGAATGTGTTGTTGTTAGCAACTGCGGATGGCGTAAAGACATATAAAAAGTAAGCTTAAAATATAGGCTAATAGCGTATATTTCTGTTTTTTGAAGTTTGAAAAAACCCACAATTTGTGGGTTTTTTATTGTGAGAAATTATTTCTGCCCTGGAAGCCCATTCTGTATTGGCTTGCAGTAGTGGTCTTTTGATTTAATTAGTAAAACGCTTATTTTGTTGGCGGCACATACCCACTCGCTGTATCCGCGCCTTCACCAAAAAAGTATTTCTCGGTTTGCTCGCTTAAATACTTACGAGCAGCGGGGTCGGCCAAACTTAAGCGATTTTCGTTTACCAGCATGGTTTGTTGTTTGAGCCAAGCTGCCCATGCCTCTTTGCTCACGCTTATGTAGATTTTTTTGCCTAATTCACCTGGGTAG
>JAIYEJ010000332.1 GCA_027487055.1 Methylotenera sp.
AAAAATGGAAGAAGCTGGTAAAGAATGGTAGACTTCCATTTAATTAAAGAATCTGTCATTCAGAAAGTTCACCCCAAAATGGGGAATAATTACTGCTATTTATTCAGGGTGTTATTGTATATTTCTGTTATGCTATATTTTACTATGTGTAGAACTACCATTTAACAAAATGAAGAAGTAGGCATATATGCAAGTTATCGGCAACCTTAGACAAACAGAGACAAATGAAACAAGGAATATTTATTAGTTATTCAGACTTCGACAAGGACAAAGTTGACTTGATTGTTAATGAACTTGAAGGTAACACAAAGTTTTTTCCAATAGTTATAGCTTCAAATAGAGAAGCTCTAAAACCATTAGCTCAAAAAGTAGCTGACGGAATAATTCAAGCCAAAGTCATTTTACCCATTTTGACTAAGAACTCAATACCAACACAATGGATAAATCAAGAAATTGGGTTTGCGACTGCGTTGAGCAAACGAATTATGCCAATCGTAGAAAGCGACCTCATTGACAAATTAAAAGGTTTCATTCACAAACAAATTGACCTTCCTTATAACTTCCTTCCAAACTCAAATAAAGCATCGGAGTACAAAGACTTTATCAAGCAAGTGAGGAATTTATTAGCGGACTTAGAAGAAGAATTTCAAAAATTAGTAACTGCGGACGAACTTCCAGAAAAATCAGACTTTGAAAAAAGTTTGGCTCAGGCAGACAAATTGAATGAAGAATTAGAATTTCAAAGGCAACGGACGACATTCTTAAACTCTGTTGACGGCGTAGAAGCGGCAAAGACAGAAGTTTTGAATATGTATGCTGACATTGAAGAAAAAATTAAAAAACTTCAAGAAAAGAAATTTCATTTTGGCTTTGAGAAGGAAGTTTATCAGCCCTCATTTATTTTAAAAAGCGAAGGTTTTAGTTTTAGCATTGCTTGGCACCAACAGTATAGTAATTCAAATGAAGGTGCATTATTGTATGTAAGAAAATGGAATGGCCATTTAACAAAAGACAGCAGTGCTTTTTACTTTCCAGGTGAAGAACCCAAAATGGTTTCAGACAACAAATACACTTTCGACAGAAATAGAAATAATGAAATTTGTTGGCTAAAAAAAAAAAAAAAAAAATTGTATAAATCAGAAAAAATTATTGACGTATGCCTTGCTTGGTTAGTAGAACAAGTAGCAAAAAAACGACTTGACAGAAAATGAAACAATCACTAATAGATAGAAAGACAGCCGATAACACGGATTTTGCGTCAGGCGAGGTGACGTGCAAACTTGGAGCATTGTGCTTCTATTCAATTTCAGTGCTAGTTGACAATTTTGTGCTCCGAAATCCGCCCGAATGCAAAGCCCGGGAACGTTAGAGGCAAGCATTGAGAATTTCTGTATAAAACAAAATAGAATCATATGTTAAATTTACAAAACATAACTGAAGCTAAAAAAAGACTTCTGAGATACGACCCAACAACCTTTGGAAATGTCGGTGATAGTTTTAGATTTTTTCTTAATAAAATCAAGGTGAATGATTTTAGGCATTTAACAAATTTAGAAATTTCCTTTGACCATTCCGTATCAATAATATCTGGAACAAATAAAATTGGAAAAACAAGTATTTTACTGCTTATAGCATGTAGTCATGAGAATTTTTTCAAATATGATTCTACAAATCCTGACTCTGTATTTAGAAAACACATATGGCGGGACGTTATTAATTTTACATCTCATGAATCAGCTGCAAGAAGTTATTCCTATGAATTATTTTGGAGAGTTGCAGGACATAATAGAAATGGCGAAGGCAAACGAGCTGCTGGAACTGGGTCATGGACGGGTTTGGCTAAATCTAGTTTAGCAGTACCACGTATGAATTCAAAAATTCCAGACAAGCATGTACGAATTATAGATTTGGAAAGATTAGTTCCAGCACGTAATTTCTCTAATAGCTTAATGAGAAAAATTACAGGAGCACCTGTTCGGCTACACGAAGATATTGAGCAGTCATTTAATTATATTTTTGAACTTGTTCCTGCAGTAGAAATTCGCAGTATCGGTTCACATATAAATAAAACCGCATATTTAATTACAACGCCAAACCCTGCTGGAGATGAAGCATACTCAAGTTATAATGCAGCCTCAGGGGAAGAATCCTTATTAAATATTTTGGTAGACATATTTGCAGCACCTAATGATTCACTGATAATGATAGACGAGTTGGAAGCTGGCATACATCCCAATATTCAAAGAAGATTAGCTGATGTTATCCAATATATATCTTGGCATCATAAGAAACAATTTATAATCACAACACACTCACCTTCCTTACTGGCTGCTTTCCCTCAAAAATCAAGGAAATTTATTGAAAAAAATCATAAAGAAAGTTATAAGGTAATTTCATCCATTTCAGTGAATGCAGCTTTCTCTAAAATGGATTCACAAGCATATCCGTTAGTACATTTATATTGTGAAGACACAGAAGCTAAATTTATTATCCAAAGCATATTAACAAAAATAAATTCTACCCGTAAAAACTTTGATAGGCTAGTAAATGTTATTATTTCAGGCCCTATAAATCAAGTTCGAAATGATTATGAAACACATGAAAGGATTTATCCGCAAATGAAAATAAAAACTGGTTATTGTTGCGTTTTTGATGGTGATTATAAGAATGATCCTCAATATTCATTTTATCATGAGCATCCGACAAAACAATCTTTTTTTCTTTATCCATATATTGCCCCAGAAAAATTTCTGGTGAAGGCGTATCTAGATGCTAATCCAAACATACCATTACAAACTGCCCTTAATTATTCGGATCATCACTCACTATTTCATGAAATGGTAAATTTAGGGTTAGCTCCTGATGAAAGTCAGGCTAGAAATTTATGTTGGCAATGTTTTATTTTGACTCCTGAGTATCGAAAATTAGAATCTGACTTAATTCGATTTTTGTTGAAGACTATTTCTCATTTTTCTTTGCACAGTGATTAATATGGCAGTGTAAGTAGACCTAAAATTCGTACGCGGGAAATTTCGGCAAAAACCCAAAATTTCCCGCGTCAAATGAAAAATGCAGATACTCCGGGGGTCAAAACGTCAAAGTCCGCAAAGTAGAAGAAAATAGCCGATCTTCCTTAAATAGTGAGAGCTGTGAGCTCCGCCAAATGGTATTTACAGTGCCTTTAGCATGCTAGATTTCATGCACGACACATTGATGAATTGAAGGACGGGCAGAATCCTCAATATAATCGATGACTTCAATGGCGAAGCATTTACCATTAAAACTGATTAATATCAATTAAGAAGGACCGTAATATCAGACCTTCAGAACCTCAAATACTGAAGCGGAAGACCTAACTAAATATACAATGATAACGGCGCTGAATTCCTATCAAACCATTTCGTTGATTACTGCAAAAACCAAGGCATCCAGTTCCAATATCTCCAAACAGGCAAACTCCATCAGAACGCCTACATCGACCGCTTCAAACGAAACTATCGAGAAGTTGTTCTGGACACATACATGTTTGAATCACTCTATCATCTCAAAGAACTTTCAGCAGTATGGCAAGACGAATACAATAAATCCCATCCCCATCAATCTTTAAATAATCTCATTCCTCACAAATATTTAAAAACTAATACTTAAACTTGAAAAGTCGAATCTATCTAAGTTCGAAAAAGGAGGTAATTAAAAAATGAACAAACAGATTAAAATTGAATATTTCATTCATTAAGTTGATATTAATTTGACAAGCATAGCGACATATCTCGGGAGTGAAGAGAAAAAGGAATCAAATGGCAAGCATAGGGCATGAATTATTTAACTTACACTTGATGTTAATCAAAAAATAATTACTTTTGCAGTGAAAATTACTTTTGCAGATAAGAAATTGGAGAGACTGGCTAATAATGATCGGAAGATGCTTGCAGCGTTAGGCAAGATTCGAGCTACCATTCTCAGGCGAAGGCTTACCCAGTTGAAGGATGCCACAACCTTGGAAGAAGTAAGGCACTTGCCCGGCAACTATCACGAACTAAAAAACGCCAGAAAAGGGCAATGGGGTTGTGACTTAGATCAACCGTATAGGCTAGTTTTTACGCCTATAAAAGACCCAATTCCCACCAATGAAGACGGCCAGTATATCTGGTTAGATATTACAGGTGTAGAAGTAATAGAGATTATAAATTACCACAAAGAGAAGTAATCATGGCCAAGCAGAATCAATACTTTCCCCAATCACGACCCCATCCAGGTGAAACCTTAGCAGAAAAGCTGGAAGAAATGGAAATGGGACCAAAAGAGTTTGCCCTGCGCACTGGCAAGCCAGAAAAGACCATTATTGCAATCCTGAAAGGTGAAAGCTCCATCACCACAGATATGGCAGTGCAGTTTGAGAATGTGACAAAGATCCCCGCCAATTTCTGGATGAACCATCAAAGAGGATATGACGAGTTCGTGGCAAGAGAGAAACGCCAAGAAGTAATTGAAGAAGCAGTGGCGTGGTCAAGACAATTCCCTTTGGCAGATTTGATAAAAAAGAGATGGCTGCCACCGGTGTCAACTATTCAAGAAAAAACAACGGCGATGCTGGATTTCTTCGGCTTCTCCAATCATACCGCATGGGAAAATTACTATTTCAAACAACAGTTGAAAGTAGCTTTCCGCATTTCCCTGGCTCAAACCAACGAACCTTATGCCATCTCAGCATGGCTTCGAAAAGGCGAATTACAGGCAGCCGAATTAGAAGCAAACGACTATTCAGAGAAGAAGTTTAAAGAAGTATTGCCAGAGTTAAAGTCCATCATGGCAAAGCATCCCGCAGATTTTTTTAACCAGTTGCAAAGAATATGTCTCGGAGCTGGCGTTAAAGTGGTGCATACCCCCTGCATTAAAAATGCGCCCATCAGTGGTTCCACACGTTGGCTGAATGATACTCCGTTCATACAGTTAACAGGCCGTTACAACCGCAACGATAGCTTCTGGTTCACCTTCTTTCACGAAGCAGGACACATTCTCTTACACGGTAAAAAGGATATATTCTTAGAGAAAGTAGAGTACACAGATAAAGATCTGGAAAAAGAACAGCAAGCAGATGAATTTGCCTGTAAGTGGACATTGACTGATGATGAAGAAGCGAAGATTCTGGAAGCAACACCGCTCAACGAAGAAGTCATCAGGGATTTCGCAAAGAAGTTCAATACACACCCAGCTATCATAATTGGCAGGCTTCAGCACAAAAAACTTATTCCCTATTCTTTTGGCAGAGAGTATTTTGAACCAGTAATATTTGAATAAATAAAAACAGTATACCTAAAGAAAATTTCTTAATCCCAATGGTTTTCTTACATGAAATCGACTAAAAATTGGAGTTGCTCAGTCTTTCTAGGATCTGCAAGAAATCATAACCGTATTCGCAGGAAACTGTTATATCTGAATCCAATTCACTTTCGACTTTTTCTTAAAAAGAAATTATTAATATTTCTTTGAGCATTTCAACGAGGTACGTTAAACTAAAATTGTCCCTTGCGTTATTAATGGTCAGAGAAATGTACTCTCATGTGCACTTTTAATTGGCAACCCCCACAAATTCCAGAACAAAAAGCATAAAGCCGCTTCAATCAATAGAGATCAAAAACATCCTTTTGTGATTTTTTCACAAATACACTAACTAAAAAGTGAAATTTTGCCATTTTTTAGTTCAAAAATTGAAAATATTGACAAAATACGCAGATAAGAAATACGCTTATTAGGCAAAATCGAGGTCATAAATGCTAATTGCACTATAAAAAATACCTCGTCCATTCATTTCGTGGTAATTTTTAACTCTTGGTACGTGGTTCAGCAGTAATTCCGAAGTAATCCCACGGAATAAAAGTAATTCCATGGGATTTTCGTGGGAATTCTCGGTAAAATGCGCTGAAAAAATCGGAATTTTCTGGATTTTCACGGAATTCTAAGGAATCATCGTCGTATTCATCGCAAACAGTGATATCTGAACGCTCATCATCCTCGTCTTTTCCTTATGTTCATTTATTCATTTGTTCACTGTTCACCGCCTACCTCTTTGACTACTTTGCGATATTGCCCCTTCCCTATTCTCTCAAATTCACCCCCCAATAAATATCGTCTCACAGAGGAAGAAGACATATTCAGTTTTTGTCCCAACCCCACCGCCAACATCCAGTTAAACTCAACGGGTAGAGTGTCAAAAAATCGTTGCTGCTTTGCCTGCTGTTGAATATACTTACTGCCATTTTTCATATCCGCAACCAACATGTTTGCATGGTACAGAAGTGTGTAAGCGATTTCACCAGAAATCTCTAAGTCGGTAGATTGAATTTTTATTTCACTTTTCTTGTCTCGCTTTGATTGAGCGTAATATCTCATCGTGGTGAACACCATCGACATTCGAAAACAAATCAATCCCAATCGATGGATTGTGGCCAAGATCGGCGTCCCGGAATCCTTATGTGCCACTTGGGTAAGCAATTGAAACTGCTTGATGAATCTATCTTGATGTTCCTTCACCAAATACAGCTCTAATGCTTGGGTTTGTCCCTGTAAAAACAAATACATTTCTTTTACCATTTGTCCCACCTTACGAAAGGTCTGACCTGGATCTGTCCCGCGATGGTCAAATACATTTCTAAACGTTGGGACAGCAGGAAACGAATAAAACATAAACCTGCTGAACAACCCATTCTCTGTATCGGGTATTAATCGAATGACCTGACCACGTGTCCCAGTAAGTAAAACTGATAAACGAGGGCGCTCCACGGAAAAGTGCTCCCTATTTTGCCTTCGTTGCATCTCAACAGGTTCATGGTGAAATGCTGCACGGAGCACATCGCTAAAATTCCCCCAGTCTTGCGCCAAGGCATTGGCCAAAGTATCCGCTTCAGTTGAAAACAGAATCCCTGCCCCGTCATTTTCACTGAGGGTTTGAACAACAGAACTAGCGCTGTTATTCGCAGGAACGAAAAGTAATTTATAAGGCGGTTCTTTTAGCGCAGAAACATCCGCATCCTTCTGTTTTATCTTCTCGCGCTTCAACTCCTCGAATTGCTTTTTTGCAAGGGTTGTTTCTTCCAACAACATTTTATGAATTTCCATGCCCACCAATCGTGTCCAACTCAACACCCCTTTTCCCGAACCAGCCGGTGCTTCAATAAATGTATACAAATTGGGCGATACCCATTTGCGGTCGTAAAAGCCTATCACATTGGGCATACAACCAGAAAGTACCGTAAGTGTACCCAATAGTAAAATATCCCGCTCATACGGATTATCAATGGTCGTAAACAAGTCTCTCAGTGGTTCTGGCAAATTATCATAAATACTGTTCGATAGCGTGGATCTCAGCTGATCCTGATAGCCTGGCAATAGGAACAATTCCTCCTCAGCCACTGTGTTATGCTTTACACTGTGCATGATCATCGCTTTAGTGGTTTATCCTGCACGTAGCGTGATGCCGCCCGATGAATATTTTTCTCTTGCTCGTGTTTGCCTGAATTCAACCAATCCTGAAGTTCACCTTTGCGAAATAGAATCTTCTTTCCATTCTTGTAAAAAGGAATTTTTCTTCTACTCGTCATAGAGTACAAAGTCTGTTTGGCGATGTGAAGAAACTCCGCAGCCTGATCGGCATTGAGTATTTCCGATTTTAGATTGTTCTCTGCCAATTCAGTGATGGCAGTTTCTTGATGCTGTTCTAATGCAACTTGAACAGCTTCATTCACCAACTCTGTGATGAATGCTTGTAAGTGAGTAATACTTTCTTTCATATGAAACATTTACTCACCCTTCATCAAAAAAAGAACCGTGCCAAACTTTTGGTTATCTTTTTTTAGTTATCGATTTTTCGAGGGTTCGTTTTGCTCCAAAACCACTGTACCATACTGTATCAAAATAGTCCAAACTAGTCTAATTTTGCGTCGATAAATAACCTATTGCGCAAATGCAAGCAAATTATGTTCACATTCCTAATTCACTGACATTCAGACAATTTGTCACTGACATTTTTCATTTTTCCTGTCTTTTATTGTCAGACGATATGCCCAATTGGATACTCTTCATTGCTTTTGTTTTCGTTGAATCCATCACCTTACCATAAATCTGTGTGGTATGAATATGTTTGTGTCCCAACAATTTTGAAACGGTATAGATATCGGTTCCTTCCGCTAACTGCAAGGTTGCAAATGTGTGTCTGAAATTATGAAATGTGATCTTCTTGCGAATGCCCGCACGTTGCAACCATCGGTTTAAGTTCGCATAGTCTCGTTGAAAATTGTAATCACCAAATATACAGACCTCACTTTCTTCGTAAGTACCTAAAAGACTCACTGCTTCATCCGAAATGGGAAGCGTCTCCATGGACTTTGTTTTACTCTGGGTAAAGCGGATAAAATACCCCAAACTTTCGGAATGCTGAATTTGTTCCCAGCGAAGTTTTGTAACATCCCCCAACCTTAATCCAGTGAGTGCCGAGAACATACAAGAGCGTTTTAACAACTCTGATTCAATGGGCGTATTATACAGCTTAATCAATTCTTCCTTTGTTAAAAACTCACGATAGGTTTCAGGCTGTTGTACACCTTTCACCGCATCAAAAGGGTTGCTTATGATATGTCCAAATACCATGGCTTCACGCACGGTGGCTCTAAGCTTATTGTAATAGGTGTAACACGAATTTTGGGAGATGCGCATTTTGGGCGAATTGATGCGTGTCGCTTTTTTCTCCAAAAACTCTTTGTATTCATTGATGAATTGCGGCGTGATATCGCCAAAGCTGCATTGCTCTTTACAAAATTGAAGGAAGGTTTTATATGATGCTACCCAACCTCCATGGGTATTCGGATTGCCAATCCATTTGTTTACTTGCTTCTCATAGAATGGCAGGAAGTCATCAAACTGTGAACTACGTTTGATACCGAATTTACCCGCCAACCTATCTATTTGTCGATTGGCTGCAATGGAACGAGCAAGGGTTTCGATGTCCCTATTGTGACGTTTCTCCATTTCATCTCTCGGGGGACTGTAGAGATACATTTCTAGGTATTCCCAACGGGTCATTTTACCACTTTCTGGGTGAATAATTGGCGGACAGTGATCAAGATAAAGGCTGATCTTACCTGTCTTTAGTAGACGTTTCCTAAGTGTAACTTTCATAACTATTTATATTTCAATATTTTATCTAATTCTTCGCGTAAGACCAAACGCCTCGTTCCAATAGAAAATGTTTTGATTTTCTTGGTTTTTATCATTCTTGCCACGGTCCAACGGGAGACTCCGAGCAACAAACTCACCTCATTTATGGACAACACCTCGCGGGCTTGAATCATCACCACAGGGGCTGTTAATTGACTCTTAACAAGTGCCTTGTCTTGGAGTAATTTCTCTTGTCTTTTGTTCTCTTTATAGGCCTTGGCGGCGCACTTCTGAGAGCAGTACAAAGTGCTGTTTTTCATAGCCACGAATATTTCTTGGCAGAAAACACAAATTTTCGAATATGGGTGTTTTAGAGCAGTCATTTTTATTTCGCCGATATGGTGCAGCATGGTGCAGAGTGGTGCAGCATGGTGCAGGGTAGTGCAATAATTTTTATTACGTTCTGAATTTGTTGCTGACATGTTGCTCGAAATATCTGGTATACATATGAGCAACAAAAGGGGTGCAAAACACGCAAAATGACTAAAAATGTCAGATTGCCTAAAAACGCAAAAACCCTTGCCAGGCAAGGGTTTTCGTTATCTTATGTTGTTTTTGTTTATCGTTGATTATCGGCCATTACTTCCCAATACAAAACTTCGAGAAGATAGATCCCAAGATCTCTTCAACCCCAATC
>JAIYEJ010000225.1 GCA_027487055.1 Methylotenera sp.
TAAACTAATATATTTTCCACCAGAACTACCGCGCATTTCAATTTTTGAGACATCAAAATTCGGCAGAATAGTTTGGATTGCTATAATGATTTCAGAAGTAAAATCAGGATGCGTTTCACCCATCACTTTAATCGGAAACTCACAAGGAAACTCAATAAGCGTTTCTTGCGGAGTTTCCAACTGAAAAAGTTTTTTGTCTAAAGCCATATTTTGTTAAAGGCCATATTAGTTTGTTAATAATTTAATGCTATCTAGCATGCGGCCAAAAAATCCTGCTTCTTCAACAGATTTTCCAGCAACTAAGATTTGTTCGTTAATCGTTTTACCATCTAGCGAAAATGTGATTTTACCAACTTCTTGGCCTGCTTTAATAGGCGCAAGCAAAGGCTGCCTGCTCGTCATGGTTGCTTTTACCCGCGCATAATCACCCTTTGGTAGGGTTAAATAAAAGTCTTTACTGAGTGTAGTTGGAATGGTTTCTTGCTGCCCTTTATATATCCTCAAAGTGTTAATTGTTTGAGACTGTTTGTAAACCAATGTTGATTCAAAAAACTGAAAGCCATAATTTAGCAAACGTTGGCTTTCGGTGGCACGCATGGCTTCGTTTGCCGCGCCTAGTATGACAGAGACTAAGCGCGAGTTTCCACGTTTTGCGGAGGCAATTAAACAATAACCTGCGGCCTCAGTATGGCCAGTTTTCATACCATCTACATTCGGGTCTAACCACAACAAGCGATTGCGATTTGGCTGTGTGATTTTATTGTAAGTGTATTCCTTAACAGAATAAAGGCGTTGATATTCGAGTGGAAAGTCCCGAATTAATGCGCTTGCTAAGATGCTTAAGTCTTCTGCAGTCGTATAGTGATTATTATCTGGTAAACCAGTTGAGTTCATAAAATGCGTATTTTTTAAACCTAACTTAGCTGCTTGCTTGTTCATTAGTTCAGCAAATTGCGCTTCTGAGCCCGCGACTCCAATCGCCAAAGTAATTGCAGCATCATTACCTGATTGAATGATTAAGCCATGTAGAAGATCATCTACAAGTACAGGTACTTTTGGGTCAATAAACATTTTTGACCCTTCTATTTTCCAAGCGGCCTCAGAAACAGGTAAAAATTGGTCAAGTTTTAGTTGCCCACGCTTGATGGCATCAAAGGTTACATATGCGGTCATTACTTTCGTAAGAGACGCAGGTTCGACGCGTTCATTTTTTTTGTGCGAGGCAATCACATTTCCGCTGTTAAAGTCCTTTAAAAAGTAGGCCTTTACTGCAAGCGAGGGAGGCGGTACAACTTCACCTAAAAAACAAAAAACAGGACTTAATAGTGAAACTAGAAAAACTAAAGAACTAAATTTTGAGTGCATAAATTAAAGTTATTGATTGGTGATTAGGGTTGGTGTATTGAGTTTTTTGCGAATATTTAGGGCTGTCACTTCAGCGGCTTTTTTGCTGTCGTAAGGGCCGAGCTTTAATCGATACAAGCCATTATTATACACTTTGTTAATACCTGCATTGTTTTCAATATCTAAGCCTTGAATTTTTTTTATGAGTAAATCAGCGTTAACTTCATTTTTAAATGCACCTACTTGTACAAAAAACCCACTCAGCTCTGTGTTTAAATTCTCACCGTTTTGTAATTGTGGACTAGGTTTTGAAACGCTTGCTGGCTTTTCAGATACTGTTGGCGTAACTGCTGGCGCTTGAGGAATGCTTTTGGGGACTACTTGAGTGTAGCTTGCAACATAACTAGGCGAATTATTGCTCGTATCAATTGCTTCAACCGTGACTGATGAGCTGCCTTGCGTGGAGAACCGCAACTTATAGGCAGCTGCGTAAGATAAGTCGATTATGCGATCGTGTTTAAAAGGCCCTCTATCATTGACGCGTACTACCACAAAACGACCATTTGCTGTATTAGTCACCTTAACATAACTTGGCAGTGGCAAGGTTGGATGCGCAGCTGTCATGCTATACATATCATAAACTTCACCAGACGAGGTTTTTTTACCATGATAGCGTTTGCCATACCACGAAGAAATGCCACTGGCTTTATAGGGCTGATATGTTGTCATTGGTCTGTACGCATTACCTAAGGCCATGTATGGTTTATTTGCACGATCTAATAAGGGTTCTTTTTTTGGTATAGCATCTGGGATGCTATCAATATCCTGCGGAGGGTTATCTCCTGGTCCGTCGTCTAAATAGTAGCCACCAGATTTGGTGTTAGTTGAGCTTGAAGTGCTTGCTGTTGAAGCGGGTTTAATTGCAGTGGTTGTTTCTTTAGGTTTAGGCTTAACGGTACTGGAACCGCCACAAGCAACCAAATAAAAACAGCAACATAATAATAAAAGACCTTGAATTTTTTTGTGAGGTATTTTCATCATGTATATTCTCAATTTAAAAATTTTAGCCAGATGCGACCAGTTTTTTATTTGTTTGAATGCTCATCAAAATTCCAAACCCTATCAGTAAGCTTACCATAGAGGTGCCCCCATAGCTAATGAGTGGCAGTGGCACACCAACAACAGGTAATATACCGCTTACCATCCCCATGTTTACAAAAGCATAGGTGAAGAAAGTTAAAGTGATGCTGCCTGCTAATAATCGAGAAAATGTGCTTTTTGCTTGTGCTGCAATCATGAGGCCTCTAACTATTATTAGGCTAAACAAAAATAATAAAATTAGATTGCCAGCCAAACCAAACTCTTCAGCAAAAACCGCAAAAATAAAATCTGTAGTACGTTCTGGTAAAAAGTCTAACTGAGCCTGCGAGCCATTGAGCCAGCCTTTTCCAGCAATACCACCAGAACCAAGCGCAATGGTTGCTTGTATGGTGTGATAGCCTGCACCTAATGGATCTTGCGTAGGGTCAAATAAAATTTCAATACGTCTTCTTTGATAGTCGTGCAACATTGACCAAAAAAATGGCATACATCCACCTAATACTACAACGCTGCCAATAATGAAGCGCCAGCTTAAGCCCGCAAGAAAAATCACAAAAAATCCTGAGCCACTTATGAGTAACGAGGTGCCTAAATCTGGTTGTTTCATTATTAATACGACAGGAATCAATAATAAAATTGTAGCTATCGCAAAGTCAGTTTTAGTTGGGCTCACTTCTCGTTTACTAAAGTACCATGCGAGCATCATCGGCGCAGCAATACGCATAATTTCTGAGGGCTGAATTTTAATCACACCCAAATCTAACCATCTTTGTGCGCCGTGGCTGACATGGCCAAATATTTCAACAATTATGAGTAATAAAACGCCTACTAGATAGAGTGGCGGTGCAATGCGTTCTAGAAGTTGAGGTTGCACATTAGTAACTGCCCACATCATAAAAAGCGCAATTGTGATATTAATAATTTGAGCACTGATTTTATCTATACTTTGCCCAGAAGCGCTATAAAGAACGAAAAGACCAACAAGAAGAGTAAAAAGCAAGCATGCCATTAAAAATGCATCAATATGCTTTAGGAGTTTTTGAAATATTTCAGTCAGCATGAGCGCAATCAATCATAATGTACTTCTTCATTTGTATTTGTCGATTGGTTAGCAGAATTAACATTATTTGGCTCAGCAGGATTCTTAACTACAATCTCTTCGGGCGTCTCTTTTGCAGGCACCTTACCTAACAAGTAATAATCCATGACTTTACGCGCGATTGGTCCAGCTGCAGAGCCGCCATGCCCACCATTTTCGACAATCACAGCCAATGCAATTTTAGGGTCTTCGGCAGGGGCATAAGCAATAAATAAAGCATGATCCCGATGGCGCTCATTAATGAGGTCTGCATTATATTTCTCGTTTTGTTTAATCCCAATCACTTGTGCCGTACCTGTTTTTGCTGCGACATTATAACCAGCATTTGCACCCACGCTAGCTGCTGTTCCACCTGGAAGCGTTACATCTATCATACCAAGTCTAACAATTTCTAAATTATTTTCATCCAAAGTTATTTTATCGCTAATGATAGGCTGAGTAACTTTGGCAATACCTGTTTTTGGGTCGGCAATTGCAGACACTAAATGCGGGCGCATTGCGACGCCTTTATTTGCTAGTATTGCTGTTGCTTGCGCGAGTTGCATAGGGGTGGTTAATGTATAACCTTGGCCAATACCAACAATCACAGTTTCGCCCATGTACCATGGTTGTTTGTAGCGACGCATTTTCCATTCGGGAGTAGGAAGTAAACCAGAAACCTCCCCCGCAATGTCGATACCACTTTTTTGACCAAATCCAAAGTGATGGACAAAACTACTGAGTCGATTAATACCTAACTCCATAGCTAAACCATAGAAAAAAGTATCACATGAAATCGTAATTGCACGACGCATGTCAACAACGCCATGACCACCCGGTTTCCAGTCACGATATCGATGACTACTACTTGGTAGTGTATAGAATCCGCTATCATTAATACTAAAGGGCGGCTTACGTTTATCGTTCTCTAAGCCTGCTAAAGCAGCAAATGGCTTAAATGTAGAGCCTGGCGGATAAACGCCGCGAAGTGGACGATTAATGAGTGGTTTATCAAGAGATTCATTGAGCAGTTTCCAATTTTCGACATCTATACCATCTACAAATAGATTGGAATCGAAAGTGGGCATACTTACAAATGCTAATACTTCGCCAGTGCCGGGTGTAATCGCAACTAGCGCTCCTCTGCGGTCACCAAAAGCAGTTTCGGCAATTTCTTGTAGTTTGCTGTCGGCAGATAAGATGATATTACTCCCAGAAATGGGTGCTTGGCTTGAAAGTATCCGCACTGCTTTTCCATCAGCATCAATTTCAACTTGTTGAAACCCCGTAGTGCCATGTAATACAGATTCATACGATTGCTCAATGCCGCTTTTGCCAATGTGGTCTGTGCCTTTGTAGTTTGAAAGTGCATTGTTTTTTGTTAGATTGGCTAAATCTTTATCATTAATACGACCAATATAGCCGACCATATGCGCACCTTGCTTACCCAAGGGATAGCGTCTAAACAAGCGAGATTTGAGCTCAACTCCAGGGAAGCGGAAGCGATTGACTGCAAACTTTGCAGCCTCTACTTCATTTAAATGTGTACGTAATGGAATGCTTTCAAAGGTACGACTTTCAGCTTTAAGTTTTTTAAAGCGTTTTAAATCTAAAGGACTTACTTCAACGAGCTTAGATATTTCAGAAATTGTTGCATCAAAATCTTTTACCATAGATGGGGTAATTTCTAAGGTGTAAACAAAAAAATTATGTGCTAATACTACGCCATTCCTGTCTGATATGAGGCCACGATTAGGGGTAATGGGCACAATTGAAATACGATTGTTTTCGGCTAGGGTTTGATAGTAGTCATGACGGCTAATTTGTAAAAAATAAAAGCGTGCCGTCAGTAAAATAAAGCCAAATAACACAAAAAATCCAAGCACAGTAAGTCTTAGTTTAAAGCTGTGTTGCTCATTTTGATAGTTTTTGAGCTCGTGACTAGATTTCATTATAACCAAATAATTAAATGGTTGATCAGCTAGTACTGGTTTTTGGTCGGGTTATACCGCCAAAAATAAATATCGTTAATTGCCATAATAATAAGCCTGAAATGATGGGTAAAAGATAAGCCAAACCAGGGTTTTCGTTGCCAGTAAATAACTTCAATAACAGAATTAAAACACGCTCAATTAAAAGTAATATCAATACATAGGCTAAAAGCTGACCCTTATTAAATAACACAAGTCTTCGTTGATAACTTAACGCTACGTAAGCGGTAAAACAAAAACTAAGTGCGTGCTGACCAAGTAAGCTGCCAGTTGCTAAATCGACAAGCAAACCTGCAAACCAAGCAGTACCTACGTTGCATAAGTGTGGAGCACGCAATAACCAGTACAAAGTTACGACTAACATAAAGTCAGGTCTCAATATAATACCTTGCCCAACCCATGGAAAAAGTTGGCACAAGAGCGCGATTAATAAACTGATGTAAACACTGACTAGGCTAGTGTGGCGCATTGGCGTTGTCCTTAGGCTTAGTTTTGGGCTTGGTAATGGTTTGAGTATTAGTCTTGTTAAGCTTTAAATTCTCTTTTTTTAATTCACTGTCTTTAGTTTCAGATGTTTCGCTAGTGAGTTTGATTTCAGCTTCTTTAGCATCAGGTAAGTCGAGTAACAATAATTGCAAATGGTTAGTGACTTCTGCGACAGGCGTACTGATAATTTTTGCAAATGGCGACTCTGGATTTTGCTCAATTTTAGTCACGGTGGCCACTGCCAAGCCTGCTGGATAAATACCATCAATGCCCGAAGTGACCAATTTATCGCCCACTTTAATATCAACATTCGTTGGTAAATAAGGAATATCTAGGGTGTTATTTCCACCGCCAAATGCAATCGCGCGTAGTTGATTGCGTTCAATTTGAATGGGAATAGATAGTTCTTTATCTGTAATTAAGGTCACTTCAGACGTGAAAGGATAAACGCGTGTGACTTGCCCAATAACGCCTTTAGAGTCTACAACTGCTTGCCCAGCCTTGATTTTGTGTTGGTTTCCACGATTTACGACAACAATATGTGTGAAAGGGTCTCGCCCCATGTGGGATATTTCCCCCAACATTCCTTTCGGCTGATTAGGAATGTTTCCGTTTAATAAGCCACGCAGGTGCTCATTTTCAGCTTGAATCGTGTTAAAGCGTTGCAATGCAACTTGATGTTCAAAAGCTTGTTGTTTCAAGATGTAGTTTTCTTGCACCAGCTTATTGTGTGCTGAAAAATACTTTTTAGTATCTCTGTACCATGCGCCAGGGGCATTCGCAGCAACCTCTAGAGGGTGAAGGGCGGCAATAAAAGCTTGTCGAACTTGTGATAGATAGTTTAGGCGCGCGTCAATCGCCATGATGGTGATTGAAAGTGCACAGAAAAAAACCATGCGCAAAAAAGCGCTTGTGCCACGAACAAAAAAAGCAGGAGTTTGTTGCGTTTCTAGTTTTTGATGAACGCCTTTTAGCATATCAGCACGATAGCTTGCATTGATAAATCACTTGAATTGACAAATCAAAAGCACCTTATTCATGCGCAAATACGTTACCTAATTTATCCATTTCTTCCAAGGCGCGGCCGCAGCCCCTTGCTACACATGTGAGCGGATCTTCTGCAACGATGACTGGTAAGCCTGTCTCTTCGACTAATAAACGGTCTAAATCGCGCAATAAAGCTCCGCCACCAGTAAGCACCATCCCTTTTTCGGCAATGTCTGCACCTAATTCTGGAGGTGTTTGCTCAAGCGCTGATTTCACCGCACCGACAATCGCGTTTAATGGTTCAGTCAATGCCTCTAAAATTTCGTTACTTGAAATGGTAAATTTACGTGGTAACCCTTCGGCTAAGTTACGGCCAGTGACTTCCATCTCTAAAACTTCTGAACCTGGGAAAGCTGAACCGATTTTTTTCTTAATTGCTTCTGCGGTTGGTTCAGAAATTTGCATGCCGTAGTTACGACGAATGTAATCAATAATTGCTTGGTCAAATTTATCGCCACCCACGCGCTCTGACTTAGCGTAAACAATACCACCCAAAGAAATTACGCCTACTTCAGTTGTACCACCGCCAATATCCACCACCATACTGCCTGTTGCTTCTGCCACTGGCATATCGGCACCAATTGCGGCGGCCATTGGTTCTTCAATTAAAAATACTTGTTTTGCACCAGCACGCTCGGCTGATTCTTTAATTGCGCGACGTTCAACTTGGGTTGAGCCAACAGGAACGCAAATAATGATGCGTGGACTAGGCGAAAACCAACGAGAATCATGTACTTTGCGGATAAAATACTTAAGCATTTGTTCGGTAATGGTGAAGTCTGCAATTACGCCATCTTTCATTGGGCGAATCGCTTGAATATTCGCTGGTGCGCGGCCAAGCATGCCTTTGGCATCAGCGCCTACAGCAAGCAAAACTTTTTTACCATTAGGGCCACCTTCTAAGCGAATAGCAACAACTGATGGCTCATCTAATACGATGCCTCTTCCGCGAGCGTAAATAAGAGTATTGGCGGTGCCTAAGTCGATAGCCAAGTCATTTGAAAAATAACTATTGATGAAACCAAACATATTTTTTATCCTGTGTGTTACGAAACGATTACAACGTCTAAAATTGCAAATAAGGCGTGCTTAAAATTCAAGGTATAATAACGTATATTGCATTTAAAATTAAGATGCAATTACACATTATTGCAAAGTAAGTTGCAAATTGAACTTATAGTTTTAAATAATTTGTTTTTAATAAACAATTAAATAAATAGAAAATTACCATGTCACTCAATATAAACGATATAAAACGTATTGCGCATTTAGCGCGTATTCAAATTGATGATACAGAAGCGCAAGCAACATTGACCAAGCTTTCAGGCATTTTAGGTTTAATTGAACAAATGCAAGCCGTAGATACAAAAGGTATTGTGCCAATGTCACATTCTCAAGATGTTGTTCAGCGTTTGCGCGAGGATATCGTGACCAAAACAAATCAGCGCGATATTTTTCAA